>JAYEKB010000134.1:0-3999 GCA_034660835.1 Thermodesulfobacteriota bacterium | reverse complement strand
ATACATAGCAGGTAGCTTCAGAAATCGAGCAAAGTCTGCGTTTTGTTGTTCACCAGGCTACCTATTACATCTTGTCCATCACTTCACTTAACACCACCCCCCTTGCCCCGGAGGTGAATTTGCTGCCAGTTGCAGCTGCCAGGGTGGAAGCAATGTCCACCGGATGGACGAGACGATCTATGCGTTGCGATTTAATTCCGGACCCGGCAAAAATAATCGGCACATACGTATCATAACTCCAGGGTGAACCGTGCATGGTGCATAAGGGGAGAGACTCGTCGGTAAAGAGGAACCAGTAGGGCTCCTGCACCACATAGACATCTCCGGACCGTTTGGGGTGAAAGTTACGTCGCACCTGCTGAATTACTGGGGCCTCGGGCAGGTGTCCGCTTCGCAGATCACTACTCGAAACAGCAAGGGCGATGCCGTTGATCTTCATGAATTCTACGGCGACTGCCCGTTCTACTTCAGCCTGATCCAGTCCCTTTTCACGGATTAGTTCACGGTTAAGGTAGACATAGGGGTGCTCGTACATCGAAATGAGTTTTTTGCCAATGCCGAAACGCTGTTTGAGTGCGGAAATGAAGGGATTTGCGTCAAACTTCGAGGGGACAAGCCGTTCCACAGCCAGGCCTCGTTCGGCCATGTAGTCTGCCGCCTCGGGGGCGCCATGGTCGGCAGATAACACTATCAAGGTATTGTCAAGACCCACCTTTGCGTCAATAAAGCTAAGGAGATCGGCGAGAGTACGGTCAAGACGCAACAAGTTATCCTCCATCTCCAGACCGGCAATGCCGAATATGTGCCCGACATAATCGGTGGCGGAGAAACTAATGGAGAGATAATCGGTGACCTCATCCTGGCCCAGCCCTTCCGCTTCTACCAGAGCTTTGGCAAAATCAAGAGTGAGCACATCGCCTGCAGGACTGAGGGTCAGCAGAGTGTTGAAGAGTTTATTGTCCTTGTTGCCAAACGGATGGGGAAAAACACGCCCAAAGCCCGGTAAGGACGTTTCATAGGGCCGGTCGTCGTCGCTGGCGTGGACATAGTCGGCACGATCATGAAGCAGGTTCCAGGATTTACCAGCAAAGGCAGCGGCCTCACCCTTGGCATTCCATTGCTTGACCCAATCGGGATATGTATCGTAGTAAAAGGTACTGCTCACGAATTCGCCGCTCTTTTTGGAAAACCAGAAGGCCTTGCCGGAATGACCAGCCATGGTGACGGCTGCCCGATCCTTAACTGAGACTCCGAATATCTTGGCCTTGCCAGCCGTGGCTACGGCCAGCTCATCACCGAAAGTTGTACCAATGATCATACGCGGTGATCGGCCTTCGGAACGGGCTGCCGCCTGGGTGGGATCGATTTCCGACGCCTTATCCACCCCACCCTGTCCTCCGATCATGGTATAGTCACTATCCTCGATTCCATAAGCCAACTCACCAGTCTCCTGATCCACCCAGACGTTGGCAACCATGCCATGCGCTGAGGGAAAGGTCCCTGTGGCCAGAGTGGCGTGGCCAACCACGGTCTCAAGATTTGAGTGCTGGTAGTGGGCGTTGGTATACCAGATTCCCTGGTCAAGCAGATAGCGGAATCCTCCCTGTCCATAACGATCCGCATAGCGTTCAGGCAGATCACCCCGAAGCTGATCCACCGTGATTTGGAGGACCAGCTTCGGTTTAGGCAATTCCGACCACGCCGTTGCGGTTTGAAAAGTCAGGGTAAAAAATGCAAGTGCTGCTCCAGCGAATTTTATAGTGTTTTTCAAGTTAATTGCCCTTCAAGGAAAATTATACGCCTCTTGGTGAAATCATAAGTATGGAATAACAAGAACGCGACGATGTATACACACCGCCGCGTTTATCAATGTCAGTTCGCAGGTCCAGCTACTGTCTACTGAGGTGACAGTGTCTCCAGTCGCTTTAGTTGCTGCATTGCCTCCTGCACTTTGAATGTCTTATAGCTTATGTTTGCGAGATTGAAAGCAGCACCTTCCTGGTATGGATACTGCGGGATGGACTGCAGGAAGGTCGTGGCTCTTTCAGCAATCGGCACAAACAGCCACATGTTATCAATCATCCAGCGCAAATACATACCTGACTCATGTGGTGCCTTTTCGTATGGGTCAGCCCGAAGATTGACAATCTCGGGCCAGGCAGGAATTTCGCGTACGGCTGTCGCCATGTTCCCGTGCAACAGTGCAAAACTTAGCTTCCAGTCTTTCCAGCGAATGGCGTTTAACTCACCGCCTTGACCAAAGTACAGTATCTCCTCACGTGGACCGTCGGAAACTTCGCCTTTGAAGTATGGCAGGAAGTTATACCCGTCAAGGTGTACTTTCCATTTCTTGCCATTGGCATTGTGGCCATTCTTTAATTTTTCGACAATATCTGGCTCACCAACTGCAGCAAGTAACGTGGGCATCCAATCTTCATGAGACATGATGTCATTAATAATGGTGCCTTTTTTCAGGACACCAGGCCAGCGCACCACTGCAGGCACACGCATACCGCCTTCCCATGTCGTGCCTTTTCCTTCTTTGAACCGAGTGGTACCACCGTCAGGCCAGGTAAAGGTCTCGGCTCCATTATCAGTTGAGTATATGACGATAGTATTATCGGCAATGCCAAGCTGGTCAAGCTTATCCAGCAACTGACCGATATGGCCATCATGTTCAACCATACCATCGGCGTAGATACTCACTCCGGTAGTGCCTTCCAAACCCGGTTTGAGGCGGGTGTGTATGTGCATTCGGGAGGCGTTTACCCAAGCGAAGAAAGGCTTACCGGTTTTGTGTGCACGTTCAATAAAATCAAGACCGGCCTGGGTGAACTCATCATCAGCGGTTTCCATACGTTTACGGGTCATGGGACCGGTGTCCTCAATCTTGCCATCGGCAGTAGCCTTAATTACACCACGTGGACCGTATTTTTTATGAAACTCATGATCTTTCGGGTAGTAATAGGTCTCAGGTTCTTCCTCTGCGTTCAGATGGTACAGATTACCAAAGAATTCATCGAAGCCGTGATTGGTCGGCAGATGTTTATCTTGGTCACCCAGGTGATTCTTCCCAAACTGGCCGGTTACATAGCCATGCTCTTTGAGTAAATCTCCAATGGTTGGTGCCCAGTCGGGAATACCATGATCGGAACCTGGCATACCGATTGTAAGCAAGCCGGTACGGAACGGGTGTTGACCGAGAATAAAAGAAGAACGCCCAGCTGTACAGCTTTGATGGGCATAGTAGTCGGTAAACAGTGCTCCCTCGTTGGCAAGGCGGTCTATATTGGGTGTTTTGTAGCCCATCATGCCATGGCTGTAGACACTGATATTGTCGCCGCCAATATCATCGCCCCAGATAACGAGGATGTTAGGTTTTTGGTCAGCCGCATAAACGGCCGTAGACATCAGTGTGGCCAGGCAGCAGATGCCGGTCAGCAGTGCGTGTTTAATTTTCATGATGGGTTTCTCCGTTCTTGGTTCGGTGTTTCTATTGCTCACAGATCGACGACCTTAGAAAGTTTGCCTTTAAGGTGAAATGGTACCTTGTAATCATCGCTCTCAGATGTTTCCGCATTATACTGATATTTATTATTAAGTCCAGCAAAATATAGAAGGGCTGTGCGGGAAACGATCCTCTGGCAATATTAATCAGTTCAGTTTGCCAGTTACTTGAGATGTTTCCCGAATCTGTAAACCACAGCCTGTTGAACAATTTCACAGAAAAAGAGTTTTTTTGCAATCGAGGCCAGATTGACCTTCTCTGTACAAACCTTCAGATTTCGATTGCCCACAGCGACGAAACCTTACCTCATACAATCTCTACTTTTTCAAAATGAATCGGCAGTGAACAGAGTGGCAGCAGATTGCTTGATGGAAAATCATAACCTCACAGTCAGGGAGTAGATCGTCATATGTGGTTAATAGGTATATTGAGTATAAGATTTTGTATAAGCCGAATGATTTTCTCTCTAACCTCTTTGAACAAAAAAAACA
>JAYEKB010000133.1:0-15691 GCA_034660835.1 Thermodesulfobacteriota bacterium | reverse complement strand
TCGCATCGGCTTGCCTTCGGTGAACACTTTGCAAATTTAAAGTAGGGAATAATGCGCAATTTTATCATATGATTTACAGAGGTTACCTTAAAATGAGCAAAGTGTTCATGAAATATGCGGGTTAGACTCGGTACTGCTGTAACCCGACGATCCGACCACGTTGCTCAAAATATCTGTGGAGGTATTCACCATGACTCGCCTGCCTGTTGTCGCAGATAGATTCTACCCCGGAGACCCAACCAAACTCAGGCAAACCCTTGCCGATCTCATCGGGCCTGTTCAGAATACAAGTAAAAAAAAGGCTAAGGCCGTCATTGTTCCCCATGCCGGTTATGTCTACTCCGGAGCTGTTGCCGGTGAAACTTTTGCCCGGGTTGAGATTCCGGAAACCGTTATCATTGCAGGGCCTAACCATCACGGACACGGCGAGCCGGTAGCCCTGGCTACGGAAGACTGGGCCATGCCCATGGGGAAAGTAGCATTTGCAGTGGATCTTGCTGCTGCTATTTTGCAAGATGCAGAGGTTATTGCTGCTGATAATCTGGCCCATAAATATGAACATTCCCTGGAGGTCCAGGTCCCTTTTTTGCAGTATTTTCAAGATACGCTGGCCATTGTCCCCATTGTTGTTTCTCATATCTCCCTGACCCAGTGCCGGCAGGCTGCACGTGAGATTGCGCGGGCAGTAAGGGATTACGACAGGGACGTGCTGATGGTAGCCAGTACCGACATGACCCATTATGAGTCCCGGTACAATGCTTCCATAAAAGACCACCTGGCCTTAAAACATATCCTGAACCTTGATCCGCAGGGTCTATACAATACCGTTGTCACCAACCGGATATCCATGTGCGGCGTCATCCCCACAACTATCATCCTGCTGGCCGCCATGGAACTCGGGGCAGGAAAGGCAGAGCTTGTCCGCTATACTGATTCAGGTGAGGCCAGCGGTGATACAAGCCAGGTGGTCGGTTATGCCGGTCTTGTTATCAGTTAAACAAAACCGCATCATCAGATATCGGTCATCAAAAAGAGGCCTGAATCTGTTGGCAATGGTTTATTTTTCCTTGACATCGGTTGCTAATCTCTCTATTTTCCCTGACACCTTCCAACACACTGGGGGATGGTCTAATGGCAAGACAGCGGACTCTGACTCCGCTTATCGGGGTTCGAATCCCTGTCCCCCAGCCAGGTAGCAGTAAGGGCAGTAAGCCGGCCCCCGTTGCTGACAGACGTTTTTCACATATCAAGTCCCTTGCTGCTTTTGGGATGCTCAGGGCTTCTTGCTAACCGGTTTTACAGTTTCTACCGACAATTTTTTTGAGTACCTTTCTTGTGGAATTCTCTTCACAATGACACTATCACTTTCTTTTGTTAAAGAGAGCACGTTTTGCTGTATTTTTAATAAGTTAATCTTCATCAGTTGGTGTAATAGGGTTTATGCTGCAATCAGTAAAAATTATCCTATGATTAAATTTTATTGAAACATGTCTCAAATTCTATTATGATCAATTTGTTGTATTTTGAGGAACAAAAGTGGCACTAACCCGGTCTTATTTAGATCAAAACGCAAGGAGGAAATGAGAATGGCTTATAACGCAGTGGAAATGGCGGACTGGCAAATATCCGAGGCTGCCGAAAAGAACATGCCTACTCCCGAGGAGTGGAGGGAGAAGCTTGGGCTTGAGAAGGAAGAAATGCTGCCCATGGGCAGGTTGGCCAAGCTTGATTTTCTAAAGATCATTGACCGGCTTAAAGACAAACCTGACGGAAAATACATCGAAGTTACCGCTATCACCCCGACTCCTCTGGGCGAAGGTAAGTCCACCACCGCCTGCGGTTTGATGGAGGGCATGGGCTTAAGAGGAGTCAATGTGGGTGGCGCGCTGCGTCAGCCAAGTGGCGGTCCGACCATGAACGTCAAAGGAACAGCGGCCGGCGGTGGAAATTCCCTGCTGATCCCCATGACCGAGTTCTCTCTGGGGTTAACCGGCGACATCAACGATATCATGAACGCCCATAACCTCGGAATGGTGGCCATGACCTCCCGCATGCAGCATGAGCGGAATTATAATGATGAGCAGTTGGCAAGACTGACCGGTATGCGTCGGCTCGATATTGATCCCACCCGGGTGGAGATGGGCTGGATCATTGATTTCTGCGCCCAGGCCTTAAGAAATATTGTCATCGGTCTTGGCGGCCGTTATGACGGTTTTACCATGCAGTCCAAGTTCGGTATTGCTGTTGGTTCCGAGTTGATGGCCATCCTGGCCGTGGCTACAGACCTGGCAGACTTGAAAGAGCGGATCAATAACATCACCGTTGCCTTTGACAAGAGTGGCAAGCCGGTAACCTGCCGTGATCTGGAAGTGGGTAACGCCATGGCCGCTTTCATGCGCAACACCGTTAATCCTACGCTGATGTGTACTGCAGAGTACAATCCCTGCCTGGTTCACGCCGGCCCCTTTGCTAATATTGCCGTTGGCCAGTCGTCGATTATCGCCGATCGGGTTGCCCTGAAACTTTTTGATTACAATATCACAGAGTCTGGTTTTGCCGCTGATATCGGCTTTGAGAAATTCTGGAACGTCAAGTGTCGTTTCTCCGGCCTCAAGCCCCACGTATCTGTCCTGACAGCTACCATCCGCGCCCTGAAGATGCATGGCGGCGGTCCCAAGGTTGTTGCCGGTAAGGATTTGGATGATACTTACACCAAGGAAAATCTGGAACTGGTCGAGAAGGGCTGCGAGAACATGGTCCATTTGATCGGCGTTATCCGCAAGGCCGGTATCAACCCTGTTGTCTGCATCAACCGTTTCTACACCGATACCGATGCAGAGTGCAATATCGTCCGTAAGATTGCCGAGGATGCCGGTGCCCGCTGCGCCGAGTCCAAGCATTGGGAACTGGGCGGCGAAGGTGCTCTGGAATTTGCTGATGCGGTTATCGATGCCTGCAACGAGGAGAATGATTTCAAATTCCTCTATCCTCTGGAGATGAAACTGCGCGACCGTGTCGAACGGATCACCAAGGAAGTGTATGGCGGAGATGGTGTTGACTGGTCACCAGAGGCCAATGCCAAGGCGGAAATGCTGGAGAATGATCCCCAGTACGCTGACTATGCCACCATGATGGTTAAGAGCCACCTGAGCCTGAGTCACGATCCGACCAAGAAAGGTGTGCCTAAAGGCTGGCGTCTGCCTATTCGTGACATCTTGATCTATTCAGGCGCTAAATTCCTGTGCCCCGTGGCCGGAACCATCAGCCTGATGCCGGGTACCAGCTCCAATCCGGCCTTCCGCCGCATTGATGTTGAAACCGACACCGGTAAGGTAACAGGATTGTTCTAAAAACAATCATATCTCAACTAATCGGCACTGGTCAAAGGACACACGTCTTTTGACCAGTGTTTTTTTTGCAGTAAACAAAAAACAAAACTATTCAGCTCAGTACAAAAAACCTCTGTCTTGGCAGATAACTGTTCAGGATGTCCTCAGTGGTCCTCAATATCATCGCTGTCTACAAAGGCGTAAGCACTGTGTTTGTGGATGGATTCAAAACTCTCCACACCCACTGAAAACCAGCCGATATGCGGGTGGGCAATGGCCTGTTGTGCTACTACCCGGACCACATCTTCCACAAACATGGGATTGGCAAAGGCCTCTTCAGTGACAAATTTTTCGTCCGGCCGTTTGAGCAGGGCGTACAGTTCACAGGAACCACACTCCTCCACCAGAGTGATCAGCTCTTCCAGCCAGATGAACTTGAGCGGTTGCACGGTAAGGGTGACCTCTGCCCGCTGGTTATGGGCTCCTGCCGAGCTGATCTCCTTGGAACAGGGACAGAGCGTGGTCACCGGTACGGTAACGGTCAATAACAATTCAGGGACTGTGTCAATACTGCCGGTAAAAGAGCAGCCGTATTCCATCAAGCTGTCGGTCCTGGTGACCGGGGCCTGTTTGGCGATAAAATAGGGAAAGGCCATTTCCATCTGGGCCCGCTTGGCCTGTAATTTTTCCTGTACCTCGGCAAGTAGTTTTGGAAAGATTGTTGCGTGCATATCCTGGCGGTATCTTGCCAGCACCTCGGTAAAGACTCCGACGCAGGATTCTCTGAACCGGCGCGGCATCGCGGCCTGCAGGCTGATCTCGGCCACGGTCTGTTGCCTGGATCCGTTCCGTTCCCGGATGGAGACTGGACAGGTGAAGTTTTTTATACCTACGGAGTGCAGTTTCATAGAGTCTACTTGTGGTTGTTTATGGTTGCACAGTTTATTGAGTACAGCCTGTTTGCATGAGCACCCATCACCTTATTTTTCCGGCCCTGATAATGCAAGACTAAAATTTGATGGAAGGATGAAAGTGTGGTAGTCTCTGCTCTTTCTTATTAAGGTAGAACAATGAAGGAAGAAAAGGTTCGTGTGGATAAATGGCTGTGGGCGGCCCGGTTTTTCAAAACCCGTTCCCTGGCCTCCAAAGCAGTCAGCGGCGGTCATGTTCATTTGGGCGGCAGCCGGATGAAACCATCCCGCACCGTCCAGGTGGGGGACCTGTTGCAGATAAAACGCGGGGTTGAGGAGTTTACCGTTGAAATCCTGGCGTTGAGTAGTCGCCGTGGCCCGGCAACAGTAGCCCGCACCCTGTATGAAGAAACCGGAGAGTCACTCACCCTGCGTGAGGCGGCTCGGGAACAGCGACGGCTTATCAGGGCACCTGCTTCTCGTCCGGAAGGACGGCCGGACAAGCGGGATCGTAGGAAAATACGACAGTTTTTACGTAAAGATTGAATTCTAGAGGAATAAGAACATGAAAAAGGTAGAACGTGCACTGATCAGTCTGACTGATAAATCCGGTATTGAAGATTTTGCCAGGGCTTTGACCGAACTTGGAGTTGAAATCCTGTCCACTGGCGGAACAGCCAAAAAAATGCGGGATAACGGCATTGCGGTGACCGATGTGTCTGAGTTTACCGGCTTTCCTGAAATGCTGGATGGCCGGGTCAAGACTTTGCATCCCCTGGTCCATGGCGGCATTCTTAATCAGCGTGCAAATGCGGATCACCAGCAGCAGTGCCGGGAACACGGCATTAAGCCCATTGATATCGTGGCCGTGAACTTGTATGCCTTTGGAAAAACAGTGGCAGATCCGGATTGCAGCCTTGGTGATGCCATTGAAAACATTGATATCGGTGGTCCTACCTTGCTGCGGGCTTCGGCCAAGAATTATCAAGATGTTACGGTAATTGTCGATCCTGCCGACTATGAGCAGGTGTTATCCGAGATTAAAGAGAGCGGCAACACCACATTGAAGACCCGCTTTAAACTGGCAGTCAAGGTATTTCAGCTGACCTCTGCCTATGATACCGCTATTGCCGACTGGCTGGTCAAGGTGGATGTAGACACCAACCCACATTTTTCCGCAGAATAGAGGAGTAAGTGGTCGTGTATTAAAATGTTAGTTATAGCAACAGGAGAAAGATATGCTGAAGATGGCAGTGCTGCTCTCAGGTTCCGGCAGGACCCTTGATAATTTTTATGAGCGTATCCTGACCGGGACCATGAATGCGGAGATCCTGGTGGTGATCTCCAATGTCGATGATGCCCTGGGGTTGGACAAAGCAAAGGGGTATGGATATCCTGCTTTTCATGCGGTCGGAAATGCCGCAACTAACGAGATTCTTGCCGACTATGAAATTGAGCTCATTGCCCTTGCCGGCTATCTCAAGCTTTACGCTCCTCCTGAGAAATTGAAGCAGCGGGTGCTTAATATCCATCCAGCCCTGATACCTTCGTTTTGTGGAGATGGTTTTTATGGCCACCATGTCCATGAGGCAGTCAAGGCCAGGGGTTGCCAGGTCAGCGGTTGCACGGTCCATTTTGCCAACGAAGTCTACGACGAAGGACCTATCGTGGTCCAGAAATGTGTGGCTATTGACGATGCGGATACGCCCGATGACATTGCCGACACAGTATTTGCCATAGAGTGTGAGGCCTTTCCCGAAGCCATCAACCTGGTGGATGAGAAGGGCGTTGATTATTTCTGGAACAGGCAAGGGCGCAAGTAAAAATAACTTATACATCTCGGAGTCTGCGCTTACCTACTTGTCCTTTTGCCCGCTTTCAATGTTACGCTAAGAGTTACATAACTCGGCTATGCGCTTCTTATCGTATCATTGAAAGCGAACAATATTACTGTATAATATGCACAACTTATTTTTACTTGAGCCCTAAGGTGAAAAAATGTCCACTCAGACCCTCATGAATGCACGGGACATTGACCGCAGTCTTGACCGGTTGAGCCTGGAGATCCTGGAACGTAACCACGGGATAGAGAATCTGGCTATCATCGGCATCCATACCGGTGGCGTGTTTCTTGCTGAGCGCATCCATGAAAAGATCGTCAACCACGAGCAGGAGGATCTGCCGCAGGCCAGTTTGGACATCACCCTGTATCGGGATGACTGGAGCCTGATTTCACAGAATCCCATAGTCCGCAAGACTGATATCGACTTCCAGGTTGAAGACAAATGTGTGGTGCTGGTGGATGATGTTATTTTTACCGGCCGTACTATCCGGGCCGCTATGGATGCGATCATGGATTTCGGCAGGCCGCATTCCATTCAACTGGCTGTTCTTGTCGACCGGGGTGGTCGTGAACTGCCCATACAGCCGGATTACGTGGGAATGTCTGTCAGTGCCGGCAGTTCAGAACGGGTTGATGTACTGTTGGCTGAAAAATCAGGCAGGGACGAGGTCCTTATTCACGAGAAATAATGCAGGTCCTCTCTGGAGCATCTGTACGGCTTGCTGCGTTGAACTACATTTAAGTATGTTATATGGTTACTGATAAGCCCTATGTTGGGGAGCGATATCTTTTGGTGCGGATTTGAAGAGAGGAGTAAGCAGTGACCGGTTTTGACGGGGCGTGGAGCAACGATGACTGAATGCCCTGATCTAAAAAAAATATGTCAACGGGTACGTGAGAAATCCGTCAGTTATGATCAGTATAACTTCAGCTCTCATTTCGATGATTTTCTGAAAGCCTTTTTTGACCTTGCTCAGGAATACGACTCCCTGGAAGATTTCTATCGCATCTGCGTGGCCGTACCCCTGGAAATGACAGGCCTGGCCAGCGCCCTTTATCTCCATGATGGGAAAAGTGGTGCTTTGCACCTGGTCTGTGACAGTAATAATGGTGTCTATCCCGTGAAACGGCCTGCACCCGAGGAGGTTATCCTCAGTCGTGAACCTTACGAAACAGGGGATTGCTACCTGGTGCCGATTTACAGTAAGGCTCCACTTGACGCTCATGAGGGTAAAGAGCAGGAAGAAAGCAAGGATTTCCAGCAGTGCGGGCAGTGGGATGGGTGTGGTCCAAGTAGTGTTCTGGGTATGTTCAGTGTGTGCCCCCTGAGTGATCTTGGCGAAAATGACCGGTTTTTCTTTGCCAAGTATACAAACCGGATCGGCTATAACCTGCATAATCGTCTGATTGCCCTGCAGAATATCGAGCATCTCAAGTTTATCAATACCCTGGTTATGGATATTGAGCATAATGTTATTGTGCCCAATATGTTTTTCCGCCATCTTTTTAACCAGTTGAGAAAGAAAATATTAGAATTTGACAACTTGAAAGACGATATCAGTAAGGTGATAGGGACTGATAAGGACTCCGGTAACTGTGCAACCTTTCTGGTCCGTTGTGATGAGTTGAGAGCTGATCTGTTCTCCTATCACCAGGAACTGGTCAAGCATCATGCAAACCTCAGCCTGTTTCTGGAAAGCCTTTTTCGGCGCGAGCATTTTGAAAAAGGGCATCTGGTCCTGCACCCAAAACGCTGTTTTGTGGAGAAAGAGATCATTTTGCCCCAGCTCGAGCATTATGCAAGCCGTCTGCGCTCAGCGTCAATAACTGTTGAACGGCCACGGAACATGCTGGAAGAGGAGTTCCAGATCCTGGTGGATATTGGTTTGCTCTCCCAGGTATATGCCAATCTCTTTTCCAATGCTGCCAAATATACCCAGGGGATCATTACGCACGAGGGTAAGCCTCGCAAGGCCGTGGCCTATGGCCGGGAAGCAATTGATAATTTCCCGGAACCGGGAAAAAAAAGTGTTAAATTCAACGTGTTTACAACTGGTCCTCATCTGTCCGAGAAAGAGGGCTACCGGATTTTCAAAGAGGGCGTCCGTGGTACGGACTCCACCAACATTCCCGGTACCGGTCATGGGCTTTCCTTTATTCGGCATGTTGTCGAACTTCATGGCGGTACGGTGGGGTATGAACCGACCTCGGAAGGGAATAATTTTTATTTTATTCTGCCGGCTCCTCCTGTGGTTTCTTCCTCTTTATCTGCATGAATTCGTACACAATAATGAAGTACGGATCCGGCAATAGTGTTTTGTCTACAGGTAGGTGAGCCAATAGTACTGGTTCCTTTCTCCGTCAATCTTTGATCCCGTCCCTACCGTATATTCATGAACCAAGCACCGCTTATCGTCCACACAGACTGGTCCCGTTCCTGGGGTGGACAGGAAATACGCACGCTGACCGAGTTGCGTGAAATGAAAAAACTGGGTTTTCGCATCGGCATGATAGTACGCGAAGGATCCGAGTTAGCCAGGCGTGGTGAAAAAGAAGGAATACCTGTTTATTTTATTGATTTCTCCTCAAAATTTAAACTTTCTGCCTGGCGTGATCTGTATCAGTTGATTCGGCGGATTAAGCCTGCAGTGCTCAACACCCATTCTTCTGAAGATTCCTGGATGGCTGGTTGTGTGGCCAAGATATGCCGGGTTCCATTGATTATCAAGACCAGACATGTCCTGGCACCCATCTCCTCGTCATTTAGCTATAATGCTTTTTTTGATGTCATCTTTGCCTGCAGTGAAGCTATTGGTAAGCAATTAGTTGATCAAAAAGTTGCACCTGGGAAAATCGTTGTCCAGCCCACCGGTATTGACGAACAGCGTTTTCAATTCTCCGAACATGACCGGCAGGAGATCCGTAACCGGTACAATCTCGATGACCAGGATATCCTGGTGGGAAATGTTGCATTTCTCCGCCATTACAAGGGGCATGAATTTATTGTTCGTACGGCGGCAACCATGCCTGATAATTATAAATTCATGATTGTCGGCGGCGGGAATGCCCGTTCCATCCTGGAAGAGGATATTGCCCGGGCCGGAGTCGAAGATCGTTTTATCCTGACCGGTCACCGGGAAGACCCGGAGCGTTTCTTTTCTGCAATTGATATTATCTTCTTTTCATCCTATGAGACGGAAGGGATATCGCAATCCTTTATCCAGGGCCTGCTCTACGGAATTCCTCTCTTGAGCTGCCGGACGCCTTCCATTATGGAGCCGCTTGAGCATGTGCAAACCTACCGGGCAATTGATTATGGTGATATTGAAGCTGCCAGGCAGGGGCTTCTTGATTTATCAAATCACCTGGCGCGCGATGAGGAGCAGATTGAACTGCAGCGGCGAGCCATTGCCGGGAAATATGGACTGAAAACAATGGTCAAAACCATTGTTCAGGTCTACGGAGAGCACGGTGTCAGCATTGAAACCTGAAACCCGAAACCAGGAACTCGGAACCCGGAACCCTCCCATGGAACTCCTTGCTCCGGCAGGCAGTTTTCCAGCCTTTGAGGCTGCCCTTGATGAGGGGGCCGACGCCGTTTATGTAGGGGCTCCCGGTTTTAATGCCCGTGCTTTGAGCCGTGATTTTACTTTTGCCGAGATCGACTCCATGATCCGGCAGGCGCACCGGCAGGGAGTAAAACTCTATATTGCCATGAACAGCCTGGTCAAGGAATCGGAGATTCCCGGAGCCCTGGAAGCCCTGTCCTGTTTTGAACAGCTGCGGCCGGACGCTCTTATTATCCAGGATCTCGGCTTGCTCTATCTGGCCCGCACCTGGTTTCCCGACCTTCCCCTGCATGGTTCCACCCTGATGTCAATCCATAACTCGCTGGCAGCGCAGGAACTCACTAATCTGGGTTTTGAACGGGTAGTGCTGGCCCGGGAGTTGACTGTTGAGGAAATGGCGCACATTCATCGCAGTACCGGGGCTGAGATCGAAGTCTTTATCCATGGTGCCATGTGTTTCAGCTATTCCGGGCTCTGCATGTTTTCCAGTCTGCACGGGGGAAAATCCAGCCTGCGCGGTCAGTGCGTCCAGCCCTGTCGTCGGCATTATACCTGGCTGCAGTCGGGAAAACCTGGACGATCCCGGGGAAAGAAAAGCGGATCAAGTTACCTGTTTTCCATGAACGATCTCTGCGGGGTGGATGTACTGCCTGCCCTGCGAGATGCCGGTGTCAGTTGTCTTAAAATCGAGGGGCGGATGAAATCCGCTCAGTATGTCGCAAATACTGTTGCTGCATACCGTATGGCGCTCGACAGTATGGATGAATCGGATGAACAGCAGGATCGTATCCTTCGCAAGGCCCATAAACTGCTTGATGAGGCCATGGCCAGGAAACGATCCACCGGCTATATGATGGCGGATAGGCCCACCGAGGCCATAACTCCGGAACAGTCGGGTAACAGCGGTCAACTGCTTGGTCGGGTACGAGGATTGCAACAGCATCGGACCAAAGACGGGAAAAACCGATTGAGTATGCAGCTCACCCTTGCTGCTCCGGTTAAAGAGGGCGACCGGCTGCGACTGCATGATGAGAAGAGTGGTGAACGGAAAAGTTTTACCTTGCGGTTTTTGCAGATACAGGGACGCAGGCAAAAGTCCGGCAGATCAGGGCAGAAGGTACAGCTCTCCCTGAGCGGAGACCTGAAAGGTTTAAGCGGTAGACACTTTAATGGCAGCCTGTTTAAGGTGGATGTAGGTTCCCGCATCGTTGCTGAACGGGCTGCTCACAAGAGGAGCAGGAAGCTTACCGGCCGAAAGGTCTTGCCGGACAAACGCAAGATCGAAGAAATCCTTGATCATCTTTCATGGAAACGGGGTTGGAGTGACAAGAAGCGGCCTGCACGAGAACGGGGCAAAACAAAGGGCCGTAATTCCGGACGCCGGGGCGGCAGGAGAGAGCTCCCCTGGTGGGTGGCAATAGCAAGTGTGGCGGATCTCCAGCAGCGACTGCCGGTGCGTGCGGCCCGCATTGTTATTCCGCTTACCCGGGACAATATGAACAGGCTGGCTAAGCTTGGCAATAAAATAAAAAAACAGAAGGGACGGATTGTCTGGCGCCTGCCGCCGGTACTGCATGAGGTGGATCTGGCCTGGTATAGGGAACAGGTACGGAGGCTTGTAACAGCAGGGTATATCCGATTTGAGCTGGGCCATTGCAGCCAGTATGGTTTGTTTAGATTCCTGCAGGAAGGTGATTGGCAGCGAAACGTGGAGTTGTACGCTTATTACACTTTGAACCTGTTGAATTCGGCAGCCCTGCATGGAGCCAATCATCTGGGCTACCAGGGAGCACTGTTCTCCCTGGAAACCGAGGGCGAAAATTTTGCAGCTGCGGCCGTTCATTTCAAGAGGAAAAGGGGTCGGAAAAGGATGCAGCAGAAAATGAAGCTGGGGCTTTATGTGTACGGGCGACCTCCACTGTTTACGGCCCGGTTGGACAGTGACCATTTTGAGTACCGGCAGCCCTTTGTCAGTCCCAAGGAAGAGCAGTTTACTCTGGAACACAAAGACGGGCTTACCCTGGCCCGATCCACTCTGCCGTTTTCCCTGCTCAGATGGCAGCAGGAGTTGGCAGCAATGTCCATTGATTACCTGTTGCTTGATCTCACCGGCGGACCGATCCGTAAAGAGATCACAACGGTGAGTACTCTCCTTTCGCAGGGTGGGAAGCGGCTGCAGGTGCTTTCCGGGAATTTTCAGGGTACCCTGGTGTAGCTGTTCCCGGGCAGGAGTTGCATGTGAAAAGCACAGGATATTGCGTGATGAGCCGGAAAAAGGAAAGGATTGCATGACCAACAGGGAAATAGTGACAAGGCTGTACGGGGTGCTCAAACCCTACCGCAGCAGGCTTATCATAGCCATGGTGGGAATGGTCATTGTTGCCGCTTTTAATGCCGCCCAGGCCTATATGGTCAAACCGCTTCTTGATGAGATATTTGTCAACAAAGACAGGGTACTGCTTAATATACTGCCGCTGGCATTACTTGCCATTTTTCTGGTCAAGGGTGTTTTTTATTTTATTTACTCCTATCTGCTTGAGTGGGTGGGTCAGTGTGTTATTCGTGATCTGCGTAACCGAATCTACGCCCATTTAAACAGGCTGTCCCTGTCTTTTTTTCATCACACGCCAACCGGCGAACTCATATCGAGAATTATAAATGATGTCAGTCTATTGCAAGGGGCTGTTTCCCATGCCCTGATCCGTATCCTGCGGGATTTTGTTTCAGTGATCGGCCTGCTTGTCGTTATTTTTATCATGGACTGGCGACTGGCCTTGATGTCGATGATTTTCCTGCCCATGGCTGCAGCGCCTATTATTATCTTTGGCAAGAAATTTCGCCGGGTATCCACCCGTTACCAGAAAAGCATCGGTGAGGTGACCAATATCCTGCACGAAACCATCGGCGGCACCAGAATCGTCAAGGCTTTTTGCATGGAGAAACAGGAGGAAAAACGTTTTGCAGCTCAGATACAGCACCTGTTTAATACCCTGATGACCGAGACCAGGTACCGCTGCCTGTCCCATCCCATGATTGAATTGTTAGGCGGTGTCGGCATATCCCTGATTATCTGGTTCGGTGGAATGCAGGTACTCAAGGGAACCTCGACCATGGGTGCTTTCATGTCTTTTCTGACTGCCCTGATCATGCTCTATGAACCGGTCAAGGGGGTGAGCAAGATCAACTCTACCATCCAGTCAGGGCTGGCTGCTGCAACCCGTATCTTTAATCTGCTTGATATTGAGTCGGATATTAAGGAAAAGAAGAATGCCGTGATCCTGCCCCTTTTTCATGACTGTATTGAGTTTAAGGATGTGACCTTTTCTTACGATCAGGATGAACCGGTTCTGCATGGGATAAATCTCAAGGTCCGACGGGGAGAAATCCTGGCTGTAGTCGGTCCTTCCGGTGGCGGCAAAACCACCCTTGCCAATCTGCTGCCCCGGTTTCATGATGTAGATTCCGGCGTATTGCTTATTGACGGCCATGATGTCCGGGATGTGACCCTGCACTCGCTGCGCAGCCAGATGGCACTGGTGACCCAGCAGACCATCCTGTTTAATGATACGGTTCGCAATAATATTGGTTATGGCCGCCGGGATTGCAGCGAAGAAGATATTCGTCATGCAGCCGATGCCGCCTTTGCTTATGACTTTATCAAGGAGCTGCCCGATGGTTTTGAAACGGTTATCGGCGAATCCGGGGCGCGGCTTTCCGGAGGACAGCGCCAACGCATTTCCATTGCCCGGGCCATTCTCAAGGACGCACCTGTACTGGTGCTTGATGAGGCAACCTCAGCCCTTGATACGGAGTCTGAGCGCAAGGTGCAAAAGGCCCTGGAGAACCTGATGAAAAACCGGACCACCATTGTGATTGCCCACCGGTTGTCCACCATTAAAAATGCCGACCGGATCATTGTTATGCAGAATGGGCGCCTGGTGGAAGAGGGGACCCATGACCGCCTCCTGCAGGAGCAAGGTGTCTATGAAGGACTCCATAAGATGCAGTATGCGGAGTAAATGCGGAGCAAAACCAGGGAGAGCAGAAGGCTGGTGATTTTGTGACAGGTATGAACAGGTTACAACAATTCCGTTTACGTGCATCCAGAATCAATACCTGGTTGCCGGCTCTGCTGGCATTCACTCTTCCGCTGTCCACCTCCGCACTCTCCATATTTGCAATCCTGATCCTGCTGTTCTGGCTGTTTGAAGGCAATTTTATAGAGAAAATTGCTGAAATTTTAAGCAACCCTGTAGTTGTGTCGGTTCTTGCTTTTCTGGCAGTTCTTGTCATCGGCCTGCTCTGGAGTCCGGATGTCGGGGCGGGTGTTGAAGTCCTTCAGGACCGGTGGAAGATTGCCATGCTGCCGGTTTTTTTGACCGTAATCAGTTTTAAGCGTCGCCCCTTCTACATCAACTGTTTCCTTGCAGGACTGGTGGTGGCTATGCTCATCACCTTTCTGGCCTGGTTTGATCTCATTCACTATGCTGATGTGACTCCAACGCATCTGACCCGCAAGACCTTCCACGTCATCTACAATCCTCTGCTGGCCTTTGGTATTTACCTGGTCCTGCATGAGGCGATATGGGGTCAGCGGATAGGAGGCTTTCGGCTTGGCATGTTTGTCCTTGCAGGACTGATGACCTTTAACATGTTCATCACCGAGGGGAGAGCCGGTCAGCTGGTTTTTTTCGTGCTTATGGCACTGCTCCTGTTTCAGATCTTCAGAAAAAACAGGGTGAAGGCGGTGCTTGCGGTATTTCTGTTGCTTCCGACACTTTTTATTGCAGGCTATGGGTTGAGCCCGGTGTTCAAGCAGCGGGTCGATACTGTTCGCCATGAGATCAGCCAATTTAAAGATAATCCGGATACTTCTGTCGGCCTGCGGCTGCTTTTCTGGCAGAATTCCTGGGAGATTATCCGGCAGCATCCCTGGCTCGGGGTTGGAACCGGCGGCTTTCAAGCGGCTTACGCTCGAGTCAACAGTGAAAAAAGTCCACACTCTTTTGCAACGGACAATCCCCACAATCAATACGTGCTGGTGGCCACCATGGTCGGTATACCCGGGATTGTGGCCCTGCTGCTGATTTTTGGTGTCATGTTCCGGCAGGCCTTTGTCATGCATGATGCCTGGCAGCGGGTTCGTTTTGCCTTTCCCTTGTTTTTTCTCACCATCATGCTCACGGAATCATATTTAAAGGTGTATGAAACCGCCTTCTTTTTTGTCCTTTTTGCAGCAATTCTGTACAAGCATAAGCCGGATCAACGGCTGCAGCCGCTGCGCTCTGGTGAAAAAAAGTGCTGGTTGATCCTGTCTTACCTCTTTAACATTGACGGCAAAGCAGCAAGTCAGACAATCACCGACCGTATTCCGCTGTTGCTTGAGGAAGGAATTGCTCCGCTTGTTCTCAGCGGTCCCATTGGAGCAAAAGATGATCGGTTTCCCCATCGAAGGATTTTTTCCTGCACGCCTTCGGGCTTACAGTATGAACTGCGCTTCCTGCTCAATAAAAACGAAATGTCTAACTGGCTAAGGGAACTGCTTAAGGCCCTGGTAACTGTTATTTTTCTTCCCTTGTACCTGATTGAGCGGATCGTAATTCACCTTGATACCCACTGGTCCTGGGGTATAAGTGGCGCTGTAAGTGGTTTTTTTCATTTATTGCACTATCGTCCGGATCTGATCTATTCCACCGCAGGACCGTCAAGTACCCACCTTGCCGCTTATCTCTTACATAAAACATTCGGCATCCCATGGTTAGCAGAGATACATGATCCACTTGTGTATGATATTGAAAAACGAAAATGGCATCAACGATACCTCTTCAACAACTGGCTTGAAAAGAAAATATGTACCCATGCAGCTGCTGTTATCTATTTCACCAATCACGCCATGGAGAGTGCAGATCGCAGGCACCCGGTGCATGGACAAAAGGTTGTGCTCAGACCGGGTGCTGATCCACCTGCAACTCCATGGCGTGATTGGTGAAATAGATAACAGCAGCTGCATGGGTACATATTTTCTTTTCAAGCCAGTTG
>JAYEKB010000132.1:0-15734 GCA_034660835.1 Thermodesulfobacteriota bacterium | reverse complement strand
TCACCGAAGGCAAGCCGATGCGACCGCACCTGCTTTGTCGCTGCAGGAGCAGGCATAGGCAACTATAGCCTACTCCTGCGCTCAGCGCATCTGCAGCCGCCTCGACTTGTGAAATATGCGGGCTAACCAATTTGCCCATTAACCTGTAATTGAATTATTTAAGGGCGTCCCCTTACGTCACAATACCTTGAATATTTAAGTTTTATTGATTGTCCTTGCTACAGATTGGCTCGGGTATGATATTTCAAGAACTACAACACCTCCATCAGCGACAAATGGGCCATGAACTTCACCAGGTGCCCTGCTTGCATAACAACCGGGCTCAAGCCACATATTGAAAGCTTTATCATATCGCCGTCCTGAGATTACGAATATTTCTTTTGGATAATCATGGCGTTTCGCCCCTGCCTTGCGGCAGGTTTGGCTTTGACTTATTTCAATGCCATTCTCATTTAATTACATGTGAGAAGATTGCTTCGGGCCAAAGGAAGACTTAACCCAACTTTTTTGCGATCCATTCCCAAAACTAGCTGTAACGAAGGTTTTTCGTAAAGCATAAAAAATAAATTTCATTAATTACAATATGTTATAAAAATAAGGCTCTGTGTAGTGCCAAACGAAATTATTCTGCCTGTAACATCTTGACAAAAAACAACAAAATAAAAGATGTAGTGCCAAACAGCTATTTAGACGCATAATAACATGTTGAAACTATGATAATTCGTAAAACGTACTCACAAAGTTGGGTTAACATTATCTGTACATCTCTTCAGATTTCGATTGCCCACAGCAACGAAACCTTGCCCTCATACAATCTCTATTTTAACAAAATGAATCACTGTGACACACGGTGATAGTTCGGTGCTGGAGTGAGAAACTTACCTTAACAGTAAGAGTATTAACCTGAGGTCAGTTTGATATAATCAGATATTGGAGGTGGGAATATTAACAGCGGGCACGTATGGTTGTTGGAGGTCAAAGGCTGTAGGCCGTCTGAACCTGCCCGTGTTAGTAACACTTCCCCTGCGACGCGACAATTCCCTCTACAGAATCCCCAATCTCCAGTTCGATCTGCGTCATGAAGCACCTTGCGGACTCGTGCGCGCGATCGAGCCTGTTCAAGAAGAAACGGTTGCCTGCATTGCGCCTTCGCAGAGACGAGAACCTACGTTCAAGAGTGGACGGCTGGTCAAACTCAATTAGAAAATCGACGAGTGGCACGAGCTGTTCTTCTATCGTGCTCGGCACGAAATCGCGACCAGGTAGTCCGAACTTCGCCGCCTCTATAGCACTTAGACCGAAAAGGATGTGAGACGCACAGACGTGGGCTTCCTTTTGATGGCCCAACATCGCAAGGAGTTTGTAGCCCTCAATGCCATGAAGGATCGGGTCGTGTGTTACGTATCTCCCGATGTCATGCAGCAGAGCCGCAGACCAGAGAAAATTACAGTCGATCGCATGGTGGCTTTTCAGAACAGAGCCGACTCTTACCGCTGAATCCGCGACTGCAAAGCAGTGCCTGGTCCAATCAGCCCCGTGGCCGTACTCGTCCAGGAGCCCTATTGCTTCTTGGCGGAAAAGCATCTCTTAGTTATTTCTGACAAGTAAGTATATAGTTTCCTGATCTATTCTAATCATAGTGAGTTGACAACAAAAATTCACTTTGCTGTAGAGCTCCTAACCGGATAACACTCAAATTATGAGGATAAACGAGAACCGCATATCATTACCCTAAACCCGTTTCAAAATAGCTTGTATTCAGGACGAGTACGTATCTTTTATCGTTTATGACGTTCGTTTTCATTCCAACATGGAACAATCGTGTTCTTCAGGTAATCACTCGTTCATTTCAACTGGCAAGATGAAGATAATTTCGGTTCCCTTTCCTTCTTCGCTCTGGATAGAAATTTCACCTTCGTGCTCTTCTATGATCTTGCGGCACACCGCAAGGCCCAATCCGGTTCCCTTCTCCTTGGTTGTGTAGAAAGGATTGAATATCTTGGAGATCATTTCAGGCGGTATTCCTGATCCGCTGTCGACGATTGAAACCCTTGCATAACTGTTCTCAACCTTAGACTGAATAGTTATCCTGCCTCCATCCGGCGTTGCCTCGAGCGCATTCTTTAGCAAGTTAATCAGTACCTGCTTGATCTGTTGCGGGTCAATGAGTGCGGGGTATTGATCCTGGTTGAGAGACATTTCGCACAAGACCCCCTTCTCCCGCAGTGAACCTTCCATAAGCTCGACCGTGTCTTCTATGACGGGATTGATGGTCTGGAGTTTTTTCTGGGGCTTGGTTGGTCGCGAAAAATCTTTGACTTCGGTCAACATCAGCTCCAGGCGCTTTGTCTCATCCTGAATAAGCTGTAATTTCTTACGACTCCTGGCATCGTTTTCATCAAGTGACCTTTCCACCTGACTGGCGAATCCGCCGATAACTACCAAAGGGTTTTTTATCTCATGCGAAAGATAGGCGGCAGCTTCTCCGATGGCCGCGAAGCGTTCGGATTGTATGAGCTTGTCCTGCATCTCGATAAGTTTCTCCATACTCTCCTTGACGTTGTCTCTTTCTCGTTTTACCTCGGTCTCGGAACGCATCAAATTAGCTGTCTTATTGGTTACTTCCGCCTGCAATACTCGTGACCACCTTAATGAAAAATAGATGGCCATGACCAGACACAGAAACACAACCAACTGGAAAATACCTGCGATAAGCCTCTGTCTCTTGACCGCGGTATTGATGATACCGTAGACCTCCGCCATAGGTGCTGTGACCGCTACAGACCAGAGATTTTCCGGGCTTCCTTTTGAGAAGAAGACCGGGGTATAGGCGAATAGCTTTTCCATCTTCCCAATCACGCCCCTGTGCCATCCTGAGACATACCAGTCGGTCCCTTCTTCACCTTTGAGCATGTGTTCACTCACCGTCCTGTTTATCCTCTCATGAGAGATACTGGGATTCTTTTTCTCCTTCGCGGTGGATAAATCCTCGCCGACAAAGCTCTGCTCGTAATGAGCCAGGAAGGTTCCTTTATGATCGATGATCCAGGCGTAGCCTGTCTTGCCGGAATAGATACCGCTCGTGTACGTTTGTGCGATGGCGATTGGATCGACAAGAACGAAGCTAAAGCCTTCAAAAGTCGCACCTGAGGTGGATTGCTGCGGAGAGATCTTCCAGACAGGCACGCCGACTACCATCAGCAGACGTCCTTTGAAAAGACCGGATTCTGGTCTTACAGTGGGCCCGATGATCGACTTGCCGTGATGCAGAGGGTCCTTGCTCCACTGCTGATACATCTCAAGGTCGATCCCCAGTTTCCCCACATCACTGAATCCGTATTCGCTGAAAGCGACAAAATAATTATCTTGTTCTCTCACATGAGCAACTGCAAGGACATGCCATCGAATCAGCAGCGGGAAAATTGAGGACATGTAGGTTTTTATGTCCTCAGTGCTTCGACGGCCCTGATGCCAGGCCTGGTTGATGAAAAGCAACTGCGTCTGCAGAAAGTCAAAGTGATTGCTGATATTCTCGGCTATTTTTCTCGCAATTATGAGTTGCTGCTGGTTGAATTGATTATTTACGATTCTTTCAATCTCCTGGTTGGCGCTATAATTCAGGTAGCCAATAATTCCGGAAATAAGAACGAAAGCGCACAGCACCAAAACAAGAAATTTTTTGACTTTGATGTCCAACCATCTAAATTGCATTTGTTTTCCTCGGGTAATACGGGAGACAGGAGGCAAGAATTTATTCTAAAATGACCCTATCAAGCCACGTCAGACCTTCCCTATGACCTCAAGCGATTTCAAGCATTACACATGCAACTATCCTCTTATTGCTACACAATAAAATAGCCGAACCACCCCATACAAAGGCAGCTCGGCTATCTGATAGACCCGTAGCTTTCCGTCCCTGTCTTGCGGCAGGTTTGGCTTTATCTTATTTGCATATCATTCCTAAAATAATTATATGCCATGAGGTAGCGTCTGGTCAAGGGAATTGCGGGGTACATAGAGCATATGGTGCAGACTTGAGATGTTCTGTACAAACCTTAATCGAAGGTTTGCCTACTGTGCCTTGATTTTACTTTGCGGTTACGGATAATTTTTTTTCTTACCTCTGGTTACACCATCAAATTGATTAAGGACGAGAGAATATGTCCCGCCCTCATCTGTAGAATCATCCGTAAAGAGTATCTATCCATCGAATGGCTTCGGAGTCATTGACCTTACCGAGATACCTTTGTGTAGTAGATAAGTCGGCGTGACGTAAAATGATTTTACTGACAATTTCAATTTGGGTCCCCGACCTCGAAGCATACGTTGCAGCATGTCGCCTCAGATCGTGAGGTCGTAAATTGATACTAACCAGTTTGCCAGCCTTTTTAACCATTGCCCAGGCAGCCACATAAGATATAGGAAAAATTTTATCGTCAGCTTTGAAATCCTTTTCTTTGACGTAGTCAATTATCCTGACCATTAATTTTCTTGGGATATAAACTACCTCTCCAGTCCTCCCGCTTTTGGGTTTCTGAACAACCAGTTTTCTGTCCTGAATATCACATGGTCTTAACTGAAGAACTTCACCAATCCTCATTCCTCCCCGGGCCATAAGTTCGAGCATAATTCTGTTCCGGATGTTCATAGTTCTGAAAATGATCTCGTCAACAGTCTCCTTATCAATTATTTTCCATTGAATGAACTGTGGTCTCCTGAAGATCTTTTTGATGACTGGCGTATTGCAAGGATTAGGCAGGTCGGGCAGGGCTGTGCTGATAATGAAATTATAAAAAGATGAGAGTACTGAATAACGATTTCTTTTAGTGGATTGTTTGTTGTCGTGGGTCAGGGTAACAAGAAAATTTAGAATTTCCTCCTGGGTAATGCTGTTCAATTCACGATTAGCAAATTCAGCTACAAAACGAGAGAGAACAAACACGCAAGTTTTAACAGTATTTTTTTTTGGAATTTGCTCGGTGATACTGCATGTGAAAATCGACCGCTTGTAAAACTTTCATGATACGCCTCCTGTAGTTGGGAATAATTGAAATTCCGGCCCATATCATGATACCCTGATATTCAGCATAGATAACTGAGGGGGATGAAGTAGATGGTGAGGTCTTTCTTGAGAAGAGGATGCGGAAGATGGTTCGCACCAAATTGGTACGCATCATAGTACACACCGCAGGCCCCAAACCAGGCAGTATAGATTTGTACAAATAAGCTCAACTTTGTCGCTTTGTCCTAGCAGTACCCTCTCAGTACCACATCGTTTCCTTGACCAAATGATGCATCTTGGCATAAAATAACAATAGGGTTGATATTCAAACAAGATAAAGTCAAACCTGCCGTAAGGTAGAGACGGAAAGCTACGGGTCGACACCCGCTTTATCCGAACTATACTTTCCCAATAAGACCTTGGGCCGAAGCAGTAGCGTGCTGCCGGAGCACGGAAATCGGCGTTCGCCAGAATTAAAATTGTCAGTACCCTCGCGCCTCATCTTCCGGCAGTATGGCAATGGCTGCAGAGGCAAATCGATGGGATGATTTCATAGTGACGACGACCATAATCCTTCACATATCCGACCTGCATTTCGGACCACTATTCCTGCCTGTGGTTGCTGAGGTCCTGATGGAAACCATCCAGTCACTCAACCCCGACGCCATGGTGGTGAGTGGCGACCTGACACAGCGGGCCAAGCGTTACCAGTTCAAGGAGGCCCGGCAGTTCTTCGACAGCATGGGGGACCTCCCGATGCTCGTGATTCCCGGCAACCACGACGTTGCGCTGTGGCGGATCTTCGAGCGCCTCTTCAAACCACACGCTCTGTACTGCGAAATCATCACGCCCGATCTCAATCCGGTACTGCGTGTCGGCAACGTCGTGCTGGTTGGTCTCGACTCCACCGCGCCACGGCACAGCATCTCCAACGGCCGAATTTATCCCCATCAACTCCGCCATTGCGAGGAGACCTTTGCCGCGGTGCCTAAGGACATGACACGCATCGTTGTTGCCCACCATCATTTTGCACCCGGACACGACCGCGTCTTCGATATCGCGATGCCCGGGGCACGACGCGCCATCGACTGCTTTGTCGAGCAAAAGGTCGAAATGATCCTGGGCGGACACCTGCACCGGTCCTATATCGGGAACTCGCTGGACTTTTTTCCCGGACATCACCGCGACCGTGGGGTCATCATCGTTCAGTGCGGAACCACCACATCCAGCCGCGGTAAAGGACGGGAACGCGACGAGAATACGTTCAACCTGATCGAGGCGGGCTCGCAGACCCTCACCGTAACCCATTACCTGTATTTGGAGGAGGCGGGTAAGTTCGTCCCGTTCAGTAAGCACATCTTTCCCCGTCCAGGGCGAGCGTTCGATGCCGGAGATCCCGGTTCCGGATCTTCTCCATCATGAACACACATCTGACAACAAGACCAAGCAAGAGGAAGCTCCTTGTCTTCGCGATCGCAGCCATTCTCCTGACGGCGCTGGCCTGGTATGTAAAAAATTATGTCTCACTCGAGGAACTCGCCGATCAGGAGAGCCGCTTCCGCGCATACATTTCCCTCAACCCATGGCACTCATTCGCTGTCGGCTTCGGTATTTACATGGGACTGGCGCTGGTTCCGGGAACCGGGGGAAAGGCCATCGTCTATGGGTGGTTGTTCGGGTTCTGGCAAGGTGTGACCATTGTCTCGGTCGGTCTCACCCTGGCCGCGATGGCGATTTTCTCCCTCAGTCGTTATCTATTCCGGGAAAGCATTGAGAGTCGATACACCATCTTCCTCTCTCTTATGAACAAGCACCTCGAAAAAGAAGGTGCATTCTACCTTCTCACGCTACGGATGGCGCACGCTCCGTTCTCGATCGTCAACCCTGTCAGTGGGGCGAGCCGGGTTCGAACCTGGACCTTTTTCTGGACCACCGCGGTGGGTTTAATACCTGCCAATGCCATTTGGGTTTACGTAGGAATCCGCCTGCCCTCGCTGCGCGAACTGGCGGAAAACGGGCCAGGCTCCTTCATCAACCTGCCGCTCATTGTGGCCCTGGTGGCCTGCGCCACTCTGCCGCTTTTGATTCGCTGGCTCGTTAACCACTTTGGAATTCCCGCCACCGAGGCTCGAGCCCACGACGCGACCATACATGAACCACAAACAAAGAAATAGTTATGATCACCGCTCCTGACCCCGCTCTCTTCTGGATCCTCATCGCGATTTTCACCAGCCTGGTCGCCGGATCGATAGGCCGCTTCATCGCCCTGCGGAATGCCGGGGAGGCGAAACGACGCCAACGTCTCGCCAGCCTGCGAACCTGGTGGATGCTCGTCACCCTGGTGAGTGCCGGCCTGCTCGCCGGTCGGCTCGGGATATGCCTGCTGCTCACTGCGGCCAGCTGCATCGCCTGGTTCGAGCTCACCACCATGTTCAGTGCCCGCGCCCAGGATCGACTCGCCATTCGCGCCGGCTACGGACTCATCGTCATCAATTACTTTCTGATCCTCATTGGATCGATCTCACTCTTTGTCGTTTTCATCCCGGTCAGCTCGCTCCTCGTCCTCGCAGTCTTACTCCTGGTCAAGGGCGAGCCAACAGGCTACATCAGATCTGCGGGAGGTCTTCTCTGGGGAATCATGTTTCTCGGCTACGGCGTCTCGCATGCCGCGCTCCTCCTGATACTTCCCGGTTCTTCCACCGGCCCGATAGGTCCGGCCGGCTGGTTCCTCTTCCTTGTCATCCTTACTGAAACCGATGATATCTTCCAGGCTATCGTCGGCCGACTCTTTGGGGCTCACAAACGGCATCGTATCACACCCACGATCTCGCCCAATAAAACCTGGGAAGGCTTCTTCGGAGGGCTGCTGGTCATCGTCATTCTCGCCCCCCTCATCGCGCCGTGGCTCACTACTTTAGGCCGGCAAGCGGGCCCGTTCACGCTCTCGGAACCGTTGCAACCAGTGATCGGTCCTATGCTGGCGGCTATTCTCATCTCATTTGCCGGGTTTTTCGGAGACGTCAACATGTCGGCTATCAAGCGCGACTCCGGTGTCAAGGACAGCAGTAAGCTGCTGCCAGGTATGGGCGGCGTAATCGACCGCGTCGACAGCCTCACCATGACCGCTCCGGTGTTTGTGTATTTTCTAAGCTGGTGGACGGCGTGACGAGTCCTGAACCACACCGGCAGACTGCCGACGGCCGGCCATCAGAGCCCTATATCTCCGATCGACTCCTCACTATACCGAACCTCATCTGTGGGGTTCGCCTGGCCGGGTCATTCGTCCTCGTCGCGATCGCCTGGCTGGATCAGCAAGAGGTCTTCCTCTGGTTTTTTCTCTTCCTCGCCATGACCGACTGGGTCGATGGTAAGCTTGCCATCCTTCTCAACCAGCGCTCGGTCTTCGGGGCGCGTCTCGACAGCTGGGCCGACGCTGCGCTCTACGCCGCCCTGCTGCTCGGAGCAGTAATGATGCGCGGCGCGACCCTGGCTTCCGAACTCGCCTGGATCATCCCCGCCGTCGCCACCTACCTGATCTCCACCGCGGCGGGTTTCTGGAAGTACCATCGCTGGCCCAGCTATCACACCCGTGCCGCCAAGACCTCGTGGTTTCTCGTCATAGTTGGAGCGATAGGCCTGTTCATCGACTGGTCCCTCTGGCCCATGCGCATCGCCCTCGCGGCGGCCACCATCACCAATCTCGAGGCGGTCCTCATCACCATCATTTCCCCAACCTGGCGCGCCAACGTCACATCCATCTACCATGCCTGGCGGAACAAGGATGCTAGCTGAAGACTCCGTGGTCCGGCACTCCGGCGGTGGCCGAACTTGCTTTATTGTTGATGCCACTGGGGCGTAAAATTAATGCATGAAATATAGACTGAGGACCCTCTGCGTACTTATTCTGTCGCTGGCGTTTATCTCAGGTTGAACATAACTACTATTCTATGCACCACAATCATGGCTCATGGTCGCCTTGTTTCACCGATGGCTAAACAGGCGTTGCAACATCAGGTGGCTCGGCAAGTATACGACGACTGGCAGCAGGATCATTCCCAACGCGAGGTAGAGCAGGGAGTGGATCATGGTTTGTGATTCTTCACCGAAACCGAATGCCCAATTGATGTTGGCTGCAGGGTCAGTGACAAGGTAGGTCACTGGAAGGACGATCCAAGTCAGCAGTGTCTGCACTGCCAAGGCACGGCGGTCGTAGCCAAGCCGGCGTAGGAGGAAGATTATGATAAGCGGCAGGGCTATGTGAAAGAGGGAAAGACTGCGTAGGTAGAGGGGCCGCTCGGACTCGTACATGTAGCCCGCAATGCCGAGCAGTTGGGACCCGGCAAGAAAGTCAATACTCCAAACTATTTCAAATGGTAAAATCCCGATCGCCATCATGCTGTTGGGCAGCGGCTTTTCCGACCAGAGGGCCACAAAAACAAAGAACAAGGCGATGTCGGAACCCCAGAGAAAATTGCTTGGGCCGTAGTGATGCCAATAGATTGGCACGAGTACGCACAGAAACAGACTGTACAGGATCTTGATCCAGAGCGGGACCTGCTCGTGATCGACCAATGATGTTTTTCGTCTCAACGGCCCAATTCTCATCGTCTCTGATCACAATGTTGCTAGATTGAGATGTTTGTAACATCTCATAGAATGACTTTGTCTTATTCTATGGGACAGGAAGGAAGCGGTCAAATAGGATTGGCAGGTGTAAGGTCAACCGGCGCTACGTAACCTGAGACTTGAGGTTATAACCTGATAAGGTCTCACCGGCGGATAACCTGATTTTGAGTAAAATGTACTGCTACCATCCTGCCAAGTAAAGCTTACCTTCTCTGTACATCTCTTAACCGACCGTTTACCTATTCAAAGACTGCTGGAGTTAATCAGTGCTGACCAAGGGTGCAACCGGAATTTCCACCACAAATACTGTTCCCGGCCTCTTTTGTCTGCTATCGGTAACGTCCTCCATTTTCAGGTCACTCGGTAGCGGACTTTGGGCCCGGATCCTGCCATCATGGTCCTCAATAATTCCAAATGATACCGAAAGACCCAGCCCCGTGCCCTTGCCGACCGATTTGGTGGTGAAAAACGGATCAAATATCTTCTTCATATTTTCTTCGCTAATTCCCGGCCCGGTGTCCGCAACCGAGATAACCACCAGGTTCTTCTCAGCGTCCATTCTGGACCTTACCAGGATCAGTCCGCCGTCAGGCATGGCGTCTTTTGCATTGTTGAAAAGATTAAGCCAGACCTGTTTTAATTTATCAGGATCGCCGACTATATTTTTCTCTTCCTCTTCAAAATCTGTTTGAATAAGAACCTTGTCCAAACGGAAGGTATGCTCAACCAGGGCAATCGTCTCAAGAAGGGAGTTGTTGATGGACATCTCTCTCTTGGCGGTTTCGGTCTGCCGCGAAAATTTCAGGAGATCCGCTACTATCTTGCGGCAGACCTTGGTCTGTCTTTCAATTATTTGAAGTTCTTTAATCATCTCGCCTTCAGGGTCGACATCATCCTGCAGGAGCTGGGCATAGCCCAGGATGATGCCAAGCGGCGTGTTTATCTCATGGGCAACGCCACCAGCCATCTTTCCGATGGAGTCCATCTTCTGGGCTTGGATAAGCTGTTCCTGGTAGTTCTTGATTTCTGAGATATGGGTTTTGAGGCTGAGGGCCATTACGTCAAAAGTCTCGGCCAGGTCCTGGATCTCGTCGCCGACGTTTTCTTTATAGATCGGACAGGTGTGACATGACTGCAACTTTTGGGGGTACATGGCATGATCGCATTGGGCGCACATGGTTCCGGCCACGTACCAGCACCGGCGTCTTGAGTCCCCGTATGCCGGACACTTTTTGAGGTCACAGTTCATGATCTCCCAGCAGTTGCGCTTCAGTAACGGACCGGTCTGATGATCCAGATTGCCCTTAACTATCTCTTCAACATGTTTTTTTAAAAGCCCCAGCCTGGTGGTCACCCAGCGGCCAAACAGGCCACCGAGAAGAATAGCCAGGAAGAAAGTTCCGGCGGAGAGTGCAGCAATGGTTAAAATGAGCCGGTTGACTGACCGTTGAATGATGCTTCTGGAAAGTCCTATCCGGCCTGTTCCAACCTGGCTGTCACCGATAACCACAGGCGCAGCAAAATCGTAGATGAGCTCGGTACCTGCATCTAAAAGCTGTATCCGCGACGTTGTGGTATCCTCGATAGTGTTGACGGTGACGAGGTCAAGGGGAAATCCATTTTGAAAGGTATGAACCAGTACCTGATTTTTGGCATCGAGAATAAAGGCGTAAACAATGCCGCCACCCATGGTTTGTACATCGTCAACGATGTTTCTCAAGCGGAGGAGATCCATGGTCAGTATCGGGTCAACAGCCCGTATTGTCAACCCCCCAGCAAGGGCGAGCCCCCGCTTCTTGCTCTCTTTGACGAGGGCGGAGGCGGCTATCCGGCTCACCGATGGAGTAAGCACCAGGACCATGAACACCATAATCCCCGAAATGCCGAGGATAATCTTGGTACGGAATTTAAGTCGTAGAAAGAAATTCATGGTTATCTCATTTGCAGTTTATCAGCCAGATCGCGTACCAGATCGTAGTCTATATCCGTTGCCGGTATGATGCCCCGCATCTTGGCGGTCTCCAGGATAACAGCGTCCTTTTCATCTTCCATGCTAAGGGTAAACATGGCCTGGGCTAACTTGTCGATAATCTCGGGGTCCAGATCCTTGCGGGCGGCATACACCCATCCTGGATAAGGCTTGGTCTCTGCCAGTATCCTGACCTGGCTTAGATCAATCCGGTCTTTTAGGATGCTCAGGGTTCCATTGCGGATGGAGCCGATGTCATACTGTCCAGTATAGACGGCAAGCACCACTTTTTCCTGCTTACCGCCTGGACCGGGTGCAAAGGCAATTTCGCTGAAGTCCTGCCGGTTGATTCCCTGTTCAATAAAATGCCCAAGGGCAAACAGATAACCGCCGGCGGAGGAGGGATCCACTGCAATCCAGCGCTTTCCCGGGCAGTCTTTTATATCTTTGATCCGCTCATTGTCACGCCTGCAGATTATCTGGCCCATGAAGTCCGGTTTGCCGCTGGACTCGATGATCCGGGCAAAGGCTGTAGCACCGGTTTCGGCAAGTTTGATGTAGATAAAGGGATTGGAAAAGGAGATGTCTATTTCGCCACGCTCCACCATTTTGATATGGGCATCAAAGGTGTCGGGAAAGACCTGGCGGATATGGAGACCGGTTGCCGCTGTTAGACGTTCCACCAGCCGCCAGTGCCGTTCAAAGGAGATGGAGTGGGAATACTGGGGAAGATAGGCATAGGTAACTGCTTGGGCCGGTTGCGCCAGAGTTAGCTCGGTGCGGTTGGCAAGATCCACCCGCACCACGGGTTCGTCTTCGGAACAACCTGTACAGACCAGTGCAGTGACTAAACCGATCAGCAACAGGTAAAGAATAGAGATGTCCGCTCTTTTTTTTATAGACTGCATCATGTGTTAAGTATCCTCTTTCTACTCCAGTACGGGAAGATGGATGGAGAAGGCAGTGTTCATACCGGCATCGATTAGATCCTGTTGATACGGAGGAAACTGGACCTCAATATTCCTCCGGGGGATGGAAATGACCACTTTTTATGTGAATACCTTGTCACGTTATGTGGCGCCTGAAGTCCTTTCTCCAGGAAACGACTTCTATAAGGTGGCTTTTAGCCTCTGTATAATTATTGAGAGAAACATTTCCTTATTTTATTATTCAAATATCTTGCTAGTGACATAAAGATATTCCTGAACGTTAATGGTACCAGCATTAGCAAGCCATTGCCATTCGTATGTCCCGGATTAGTCTTAAGATAGAATTTTACCATCGGGTGTGTATGATTCTGCCAGAAGCGTCTATCATCAGTTGACTCTTTCGTTATCCAGCCCACATCTCGTACTAAAACATCGCGTCCCTCAACAGCTTCAATATGAAAAATATTCGCCAATTCCAACATGAAGTCTTTGATTCGTGCTGGTATCGGTGTATCTGCGTGAGGGTAATATTCATCAAAATATCGAGAGAACATATACGAGACAGATGGGTGAACAAAAGAGCCTAGATAATAAAGGGCACAAAAGGGATGTCTTAGTCGATAATTAATTGCCTGGCTAAAACCGAACCATAAGGTTTGGCTACGTCCTCGGTATTCTCTCAGGATTCCTGCCTCTGCACGAATTATCACATAAGACCGATCAAATACATGTACCTTGAAACGATGAACAGCACAATAACCTACCCACTCGTTCGTCTTATTTTCATGTTACCATCTCTTCGGAGGTCATAACCCCACCGATGGGCATCCCGTAACCAAGATGGGCGTCGGGCATCACTGCCACATGTTTGAAGATGAAGGGTAGGTTGGCAAGATTTTGGGCCTGGGCCAGGGGGCCTTCCTCGATATCGTCAAGCCAGAGCTTAATCGGCTGTTTTTCACTGGTGATCACCTGCTTCATAGCTCAGCTCTGCTCCTCAAATCTACTTTTTGCGCAGGTTCGGCTAGTATCGTGTCAAGTGTCTACTAGCGTATTATGTAGGTCGGGAAACCTTTCCTGACATATCAATTGTCGGTATAGGTATGCTGACCTACAGGACTTTTGGTATTTTATATTCTGTGATCAGTTATACCTTGTTTATCTGTACGGATTAATAGTCAACACCGGGCATTTTGCCATTTTAACAACCTTTTCCGCGACACTTCCAAAAAGAATCTTGTCCAAACCCTTATAACCATGGGTACCCATAACGATCATATCAATACCCTCTTCCTCGACATATTCAAGGATAGACTCAGCCACGTCACCGGAAAGAATTTTGTGTGTACACTTGAAATCCTTGCCTTGGCTTTTCTCGAGAAAAGCCTCCATTCTTTTTTCCGCACTGGCGACAATATTCTCCTCATATTGAATATTCGGCACATGCATAACAAAAAATTCAGAATAATCCTGGAAAATCTGAACCGCAAAAACAACATGAATTTCCGCTCCAAATTTTTCAGCCACAAAAATTCCATCTGTCAAAATTCTGTCCGCGTTTTCTGAAAAATCTATTGGAATAAGTATATTGTCGACCTTCATTCTCTTTCCTCCTTATTGGCCAATTTTCTGGTTTCTAGTTTCTGTTTCCACTTGTTCCCAAGCTCCAGCTATCCTCCTGTTCCCAAGTTCGATGATAAGTAATTTTTTTTTCCGGCCAAGCGACCGAGAGGCATGAGAAAGGGGAAAATCGGATGATTGGTACCTAATTTTACGCCGCCGTCGCTTTCGGTGACTATTTGTCTACCATGAAATAGCTTCTTAGACGGCCCTATCAAACCACTTTAGACCCATCATAAAACCTCAAGCGATTCCAAGCATTACACATTCGATTATCCTCTTATTGCTACACAATAAAAAAGCCGATCTGCCTTATTAAAATAGGCAGCTCGGCTATCATCTGAGACCCGTGGCTTTCCGTCCCTATTTTTCAACAGGTTTGGCTTTATCTTTGGTCTATAAAAATAGTTATTTTATACATAAATTTTAAGGAGAAATAACGAACAATCAAGAGCCACAAGGTGGTAGTTGTGTAATTCTGTCAGGTGACGGCTGGTTGTCAGGCCGCCAACACTTTATTTTCCCTACTTCGTTCAGATGTGCTTTGGCAGGGTTATGTCTTTGGATTTAACAGGTATGAAGCTGCTTCCTGATTTTGTCAGATTTAGCGAAAACTAATATCCAGAACTGTCAGGTAGGGTCTGCACCTCTACATCTCACCGTCCAACCTCGTCCTTTGACTTCGTTCCAATGATACCTTAACATAAGAAGTAGTTAAAAAAACTGGAGAGAAAAACTTATCTGTTTTCATTTGTTAACTGCGGAGGCTTTTCATGTCAGATCCCAAATGTATCTTTTGCAAAATCCTGAAAGAAGATCTACCATACAAGTTCTTCGAAAATGAGGCCTTTCTCGGTATCCTCGATGTTAACCCGCTGATCAGAGGGCACTCCCTTCTTATACCCAAAACCCATTATACTGACGCCCGGCAGTTTCCCAAGGAGGTAGCCTCACTCTACCTGCCTTCAATCCAGGAGATCATCGCTCTCCTCGAAGCAAATATTGAAGGGGTATGCGATTTCACCGTCTGCCAGTCCATTGGTGCATCGGCCTTTCAGACAGTCCCTCACGGCCATTCCCATATCATCCCCCGCTTGCCAAATGACGCCATTGGTCCCTTGCCAGTTGATCGCGCTTGGCCGGTTCAACTGAGAACCCCCTTGGATGTGGAATGGGCTCAGGCCTTTACTGAAAGGACCAGTGGCAACCTTCACTAGCTGCACCGACTGGCCTAAAATTAAGCTTTTTCCCGAATCTTTGAAGTACAGCCTGTCGAGAAATTTTTCACAAAAAGAGATTTTTTGCAACCGAGGCCAGATTGACCTTATCTGTACATCTCTTCAGATTTCGATTGCCCACAGCAACGAAACCTTACCTCATACCATCTCTACTTTCGGGATTAGAATCGACAGGGAACAGAGTGGCAGCAAACGGCTTGCATGAAAATCTTACACTCAATTCTCAGTAGTTATGTTGTGCGATTAGTTATGTTGTGTTTTTTCTTCTCTGCTTCTTGCTTTTCTTCCCTCCTTCTGTAGTTCTTATTTTTTGCCTCTTCTTCCTCCTTTTTCTTTGAATCTGGTTCCTT
>JAYEKB010000131.1:0-4016 GCA_034660835.1 Thermodesulfobacteriota bacterium | reverse complement strand
CGATGCGACCGCACCTGCTTTGTCGCTGCAGGAGCAGGCATAGGCAACTATCGGAGTCTGCGCTTACCTGCCTACTCCTGCGCTCAGCGCATCTGCAGCCGCCTCGACTTGTGAAATATGCGGGCTATCAGCCACCATTGGAACAATTTTCTGTGGCCGCTGGTGGTGAGCAATTCAGTAACAACACGTCCTTTGACCGTTGGTTTGGGAATTTTCGGGGCTCCTGAGTCGGGAGTAGACTGGTCCATCATCTCCGCGGCTACGCTGATGTCGGTTGCGCCCCTGCTGATTGCTTTTCTATTGTTCCAGCGACAATTTGTTCAATCCTTTATGCACTCAGGGATCAAATAATCTCCTTTATCAGGAAATTATGCAGTTCCGAGGTGATTCAACCCGCATTGTGACTAAATCTTTGGGAGCCGCCGACTGTTACTTGGACTATAGCGAGAAAGAGTCCTTTCATGGCTGTCAATGGCCAGGAACGTCAATACCTTCACCAAATTTATCGAGCGGTTGAAAAAATGATACCCTGACCAGGTACATTTAATGTATCCTCGTCAACAGGCGATAACCCTGTCTGTCGTTTGGGTTATAGATTTTTGCATATATCAATACTTTACATTCTACTGCCGACCATAAGAGGACCGCTATGTCAACGTATGTGCTTGCCATCGATCAGGGAACCACTTCCAGCAGGGCAATAGTATTTAACGAGTCACTCGATATCGTTGCCATTGCCCAGCAGGAATTCAGTCAATTCTTTCCCCAATCAGGCTGGGTTGAACACGACCCCGAGGAGATCTGGCAATCCACCATCAATACCTGCAGACAGGCACTTGCAAAAGCCGGCATCACCGCTGCCGATATCGGAGCTATAGGCATCACAAATCAGCGGGAAACCACAATTATCTGGAACCGGGAAACAGGAAAGCCCATATACCGGGCCATTGTCTGGCAGGACCGGAGAACTTCTGAATTCTGCACTGAACTCAAAAAAAATGGCCACGATACAGTAGTAACCGATAAAACCGGCCTACTTATCGATCCTTATTTCTCCGGAACCAAGATCCGCTGGATCCTTGACAATGTTGAAGGAGCCGGACAACAGGCCGAAGCAGGCAAGCTGGCCTTTGGAACAGTTGACAGCTTTCTGCTCTGGCATCTTACGGGCGGCAAGGTACACGCCACCGACGCAACCAATGCCGCCCGCACCATGATCTTTAATATTCATGACAACTGCTGGGACCAGGAACTGCTTGACCTGCTCAAGATACCCGCATCTCTACTCCCCGAAGTGCGTGACTGTGCCGCTGAATTTGGCATGACTATCCCTGATGTCCTTGGTGATTCGATACCGGTTTGTGGTATAGCTGGCGATCAGCAGGCCGCACTAGTGGGACAGGCCTGTTTCAAGCCGGGCATGCTTAAATCGACCTATGGAACAGGCTGTTTCGCCGTGCTGAATACCGGCCCTGAGGCAGTACGATCACACAACAAACTGTTGACAACAATAGGCTACCGGATTGATGGAGTAACCACTTACGCCCTTGAGGGCTCCATTTTTGTTGCCGGAGCTGCCGTGCAGTGGATGCGTGATGCCATGGGGTTGATAGAGGAAGCTTCTGCTTCAGGAGAGTTGGCAAGGGCAGCTGACCCGAACCAAGATGTTTACCTGGTACCGGCTTTTACCGGACTTGGCGCTCCACACTGGGATGCGGACGCGCGGGGAGCAATTTTTGGTATCACCAGGAGCACCGGACCTGCAGAACTGTCGCGAGCTGCTCTTGAGGCGGTTTGCTACCAGACACGCGATCTGCTTGAAGCCATGCACAACGACTGGCAACAGGAAAACGCGCCGGTACTCAGGGTCGATGGAGGGATGGTTGCCTCAAATTTCACGATGCAGTTTCTTGCCGACATTCTCAATGCTCCCGTGGATCGTCCGGAAATACTTGAAACCACTGCTATTGGTGCCGCATACCTGGCCGGCCTGCAGAAAAATATTTATCCGGCCCCTGAAGAGTTTGCCAAATCATGGAAACTGGACCGTCGGTTCACCCCGAAACTTGCGGAAGATATTCGGATGCGGAAATATCTTGGCTGGAAAGATGCGGTGCGAAGAACCCTCACCGCCTATTAAGCGATCATGCAAATCTGACCTGAAACATCAGATAAAATAGGTTGTTAATGACCTTTGTGTAACATATTCCCGGTCTTTATTTTATTACATATAATCAGGAAAAGGGTTAAGTCACCACTCACCTTATTTCGATAAATATTGCCAAGGGAAATCAATTTTTTCATAAAACGGAGTGACCCAGGCAGGACAGGGAGGTAATTGGAATAGATTTTCCAAGTCGCCACATTTGTTGAGTGATAATGTGTCCTTTAATTTTACTCCGATCCCAATTATTCCACCAATGATTCATTTTATGCTCGTTTTAATCACTACAGCAAACAGATCCGTTGAAAACAGGGCCATAACTATAAGAAGGAGTGTTGTTTTCATAATTTAACCTCGTTTACAGGTTCCGGGATTCATACGAGATCACATCCCGATATGCCGGGCAGATTGGTTGCAGGAATTATCCCATCTTGGTCGACCTTTTTTGATATTTTCTTTTCTTGCGCCAAAGCCTGAGTTTAATCAACGGAATCATAGATCTGGATGTAAGTGTTTTGGTAATTGCATAACGAAGCCAGTCAACCTGACCGGTCCATAAAAACAATGAGACCAGACGTTCTGCCAGTTTCTCTTTTCTGGTTGCCTGCGGAACAGGACGATCATATTGCGGAACCGGTATCCCCTTTTCCCGCCAGCGTGCATAGCGCAAAGGCGCGTTCAACCCTTTGCGCTGAGTACTCATCTTATGGGTTTTATAGCTTGGATCCAGGCTAACATCATTGAGCATCAAATACCCCTGCTCAATTGCTCTGCGTAAAATTTCCTGTCCCAGTTCACTGCGGACCAGTAAACGTGATTGCGAGTTGTATTTATATTCACCGTTTTCATCCCTCGTCCAGGCATCACCCACGGCGATATCAGCAAACAAGTTGGAACCATCGTAGCAGATCTGACAGCGCCTGGGTAAGTATATACCTATCAGATAGTTATAGGCACCGTCTTTATAATTGGAATAGTGAACCGACTGTGGTGGGTTATCGTCGAAGAGTGCCCTCATCTGCCCCGGCCATTCTCCTCCACGAAACTCGAAGCCGGAAATTGATTCCAACGGAATATTTTTTGTTCTCAGTAATTCAGGCACAACAAAAGGTTCCAATGTGCCGCCACAGAAGGTACCGAGAAGAATCTTTATGCGTCTGGCCAGGACTGTATCCCTGTCCATGGCAGCACGTATGCCGTGGATATGGCAGGGCAGGCCGACCACCCCATATTTTCCTTCATTTTCGCGAATAATGCGCAGGGTTTCATTGAGAGGAATTACGGTGTAGCGAGACCCCTGGCTCTGCATGATGTCATCACGGCTAATTGCGACAAAAGCCTCTCCCATCCATGGTTTATCCGCACGCATACGGGTGAGGACAAAGCAGTCTACTGCTCCGGTCTCAAGGAGCATGATGGCAAGCGCTGTGATAACACCACCGCCTGTCCCCTTCTTATGCACCAGTTTATCTACTGCATAGCCAACAAGAATCTGCTTAAAATAACCGTCAAAGCTGCCGTCATCACCAACATCAAAACTTTGCTGACTGAGCTCTTCAAAATTGACATGACCACCTGGGCAGACAGCTCCGCATTTTCCACACTCCGTGCAGGCAGACTCATCTAGGACAGGGTAATAATTGTTGTCAAGAGAGATGGCATTTTCGGGACAGATCCCAACACAAGTCCCTGTTCTCACGCATAAATCACGATTACGAAACGCAGCCGCCAAAACTGATCTGTCCGTTGAAATCATACGTTCACGACGGCCCCTATAAACTGAGGCCAACAAGGTTAATCCGATGCTAAGGGCCTGTTAAGAAATAAGTGTTGCATTTAGGCGCTCTGATTT
>JAYEKB010000130.1:0-4024 GCA_034660835.1 Thermodesulfobacteriota bacterium | reverse complement strand
GTTCAGATCCGACCCAGACTAATACCACCTATGTCGATCCCACCTACTTTTACTCGTGGTCATCTGCGACGGCGACAGATTATTTTCTGAACAACTCAGCATGGGTTCCTGTTCGTTCCAGATACAAATCGTCGGAAGTGATTCTGTAAATCAGAAGCCAATCCGGCTCGACATGACAATCTCTGTGACCTTTCCAGTTTCCGATTAATGGATGGTCTTTGTATTGTGAATCAAGTTCCCGGCCGGAGAGTAGCAGCTTGATGACGTTCTCCAGCTTTTTTGGATTTTTGTTCTGACGCTTGATTCGTTTATAATCTTTTTTAAATTGCGTGGTGTAGTGGATATTCAACTATCCAGCTCCTGAAACAGCTGATCAACCGAATGGACGATGTGCAGATTTTTCCCGTTTTCAGACTCTTCCAGTGTTTTTGCTGTAAGGTCACTGGGGATTTTCAGCTCAAACGGAATACCCCGGTGCAAGGTGATCTGCGAAAGATACATGGAAATCGCCTCGGACATAGTGATATTAAGCTTATGTAATATTTCCTGTGCATCCTTTTTAAGGACCGGGTCCACACGGGTTTGAATCGTTGCTGTTTTACTCATCAGGCTCTCCTGCTACAAACTACAGATGTATTGATAATGTCACTACATATATAATATATGAATTGTGCTGGAAATGACAAGGGCTTTTATGACCAACAATGAAAAACACGACAAAAGTGAACTCGGCCCGGCACTCCTCTTCAACTAAACCATGTTCAACGACCACAACCTTCTCACTGCTTTGCTTGACAAACAGCAGAGAACGCAGGCGCCAAAGTACCTCCTGGATAGCAGTTGTCCTACCAAGCATGAACTCCCCGACTCTTCATTCAACACTTGTCAGGTTCAGTATCTTCGGAAATCTGCTGTAACTTTTCCTGAATCAATGCCGTTAAATCTTCTGCGGCCTGCTCCTGCAGCAAAGAATCCTCCTCCTGCAGGGCTGAAAAAAAACGTCCACAAATTTTGCGATCACTCTTGCCCCAACCGGAGGTGTAGCCCTGCTTCTCCTCTTCCTCAACAGAGGCTTTCCGGACATCATCCGGATAATTACGTCGGCCATGAGCCCAGTTGATGATATGGCTGTAATAGAGCAGCGCCCTGTCAAGCAGGATATAGAGTAGTTGGGTATTGATCACCGGCCCGACCTGCAGTTGCTGTCGGTCCAGCTTCATACCCAGCAACCTGGTACCTGCCAGCAGGTCTTTGCCCTTAAAAGCTGCAGCGGCAGCACCAATAACGCCGCCAAGAGCTGCAAAAGCGCCAAGAGAAGCACCGCCTGCAACCGCATCAAGCCCGGCTGCCAGTGCTGCCCCGCTGAGTGCTCCTGCCACAATCAGCTGGTTAACCGTGAGCCCCAAAAACTCCCAGGTTTTTTCGGAAAAAAGATCCTGCTGAAGGATAGACTGGGCCGGCAGCTGCAGGTTAAAAATATTATGTTTAAACAGACTGCGTATCTGCTGTTGGGTTTTGCGCTCTCTTTTGCTGACAAATTCGGTATACTCAACATGCAGTTTTGCCTTCAACCGCTCCTCATCCGCCCCGGGCGGACAGGTCTTGGTTTTCCGGTATGACAGGCTGTCTGTGAGCATGGCAACAATCAGGGAAGCTGTCTGTTCATTACGGCTTTGCCAGTCCCTGGTAAAGGCCTGGATGACGGTCTCGATAACATCCTGTAAATCCTGGTCAATGGCTTTTAAACTCTCAAGCAGGGCGATACGCTGATTATAGGTTGCCCGGTTTGCATTGAAGAGCCTGATGGAGTTGAAATGCTTTCGAAATTCATTCTGCCAGTCATTTAAATAGCTGCTGTCATCATCCTTGCAGTTAATAATTGCCATGCGCGGCCTGCCGGTCAGGCGCAAAATTTCCATTTCCGCCCGGTCTGTGTTGCGAAGCGGTCTGGAACCATCCACAACAAAAATAAGCCCGGCACCCTCGGCAAGCGGGGTGAGCAGGGCACAGTCATCATGAAAGGTCGGATCTGCCCGGTGACTGCGGAAAAATTCGGGCAGCATATCCTTGCCACTCCCTTTATAGGCCTGCATCCAGCTCAGGGTCTTGCGGGGATTCTGAAAACCGGGCGTATCAATGAAACGAATTATTTCCTGTCCGTCAATCATCACCGGAAAAATACGACATTCCGTGGTCTCACCCGGAGTGGGAGAAACCCGAACCGAATCATCCTCACTGAGTGTGGAAAGTACGGATGATTTGCCCTCGTTGGGGTGTCCGACAATGGCAAATTCAGGAACAGGGGTAATGGTCATGACTTCACCAGTTCGACAAGTTGAAGTCCAGGATCCGCCAGGGTGGCCAGTTTCTGCTGCCAGATCTGCAGATTCAATTTCCGTACCGGTGTTAATAGTGTATCGGTTGCAGGTTTGCCGATAAGGGCAATAATAATGGTTGGTTGTTCGCCAACGATTTCACGCATCCGGCGAAGAAAAGAAAGCAACTCCTGAATCGGTGGCTGCCAGGCCTCCTGCAGCAGGAGAATGTCTTTACTTCCGGTTGCACTCATCAAATCTTTCAATTCGGTCAGTTCTTCATCTTCACTTCGTTCCATGGTCCAGACAGGCAGGCTGGATGCAAGTTCATAGCCCAGACGAACACGAACCTGTTTTTTCAACGCTTCCTGCGAACAATCAGCAAAGAGTTCATCAGGCACCAACCCTACCATTGATGCGCTTCCGTCGCGACGAGTCTGGTCATCAACCTTTCCAACAGGGATTTTCGAGACAGCGGTACCGTTTTTTCCCTGCTCCGCTTGTTCCTCAGCAGGAGCGTTGGTAGAAACCGTTGGAGTACGCATGCGGTGGACAAGCTGACGGTAACGGCCATGCTCAAAGTTTAGTCCAGCCAGATCACGGTGCTGGCGGATAGTCCCGACAAGCAACAGGACAAGCCGGGGCAACAACCCATAAAACAGGACCGATAAACAGAGAAAAGGCCACCAGGAGATGAGATCATGGGTGGCCAGATGGTAAATTCCGTCTTTCAGGACCAGCTTTGATCCCTCTACCTGGGCAAGGGATGGACAACAGCAGGTTGGCAGGAACCAGGACCAGGGCAGGCTGATCCAGCGCACCAGGGCGTGCACGGTTTCGCTGCCTATTTGCAGAGTAGTCTGCCAGCCAAAGGCAACATCCGAACCGATCACCTTGAGCAGAGTTGCGGTCAGCACGCCTGCGTTAAAGCTGACCCCGAACAACTGCGCCAGCAGAAAAAAAGGCCGAATGAACAGTGAGCCATACCGTTGCTGCATCTGAGTGATACCACCGGCATGCCCAGACCATTTCAACCTGGTATCAGCTGAGGTTCGGGCAGCTGCCCGGCGGCTGATACCGGAAATAAGTTTATAAAATAACCGCCGCAGCATCTTATAGAGAAACGAACCATCAAGACCCCGGCCCAGCATACGCCTGTACAGAAACAACAGGAACAGCAACACAAGCAGAAATGCCTGGAAAGCAACAAAAATTCCAAAATAGGCGGACACATTAACAGGGCGGGTTCCGGAATAGCTGAGAAATGAAAAGGCAATCGTACCACCGGCAACCAGACCGAAAATCAGGCATCCCCAGAAAAACAGAGAAAACAGTTCCTGCCAGATCTGCCCGGGCAAAGGTGTTTCATCGCTGGTCTCTGCAGATGCCTGTTTCCTTCCTGCAAGCCAGCTGAAGAGCAATGGAGAGGTTGAAGTTTTTTCATCTTTGGCTGCAGCAGGAAAACGGGTGTACATCTCCCGGTCACGGGCAGCAAGGATGTCCAGGTCTTCACCATCATCCTGCCCCAGGAAAAATTCCAGATCAATGAGATCCGGTATGCGCCATTGTTGTTCGCTCATAAAAAAAATAATTGTAAGTATCCGGTTACCATAGTACCAGGAATTGCTGTGGTCAATCCCGGTTTCAAAATTTCCATCTGCCTGAATGCGGACACTTCCCATCACATCAGTCAGCGACCAAAGAGATAT
>JAYEKB010000129.1:0-4058 GCA_034660835.1 Thermodesulfobacteriota bacterium | reverse complement strand
GATGCGACCGCACCTGCTTTGTCGCTGCAGGAGCAGGCATAGGCAACTATCGGAGTCTGCGCTTACCTGCCTACTCCTGCGCTCAGCGCATCTGCAGCCGCCTCGACTTGTGAAATATGCGGGTTAAAGATAGCTCTATCTATGAATCAAGATTGTTTGGAAATATGTTGACTTTGAATGATCATCAAAATAGACAAATTGTGACCGGCAAAATTCGCATCCATCACCTATAGTTGCCTTTAGAATACCAACTTTTTAAAAAATAGATTAGTATAAATTTATAAGGCTTATCAGACGTTCGTTAATAACCTTATCAAAAAACACAGCCATGCCTGAAGCCTTAATCACACCAAATGTCCTTCGCTGGGCAAGAGAGCGTGCGCAATTCACTGCCGATGATGCTGCGCAAAAGGTGAAGGTACGTCCGGAGCGCTTGATTGCCTGGGAGATTGGGGAAACCCATCCAACCTTTCGTCAGGCCCAGAAACTTGCCAAGGCGTTTCATGTTCCCTTTGGCTATTTTTTTCTTCCCTCTCCCCCCCGGGAAGAGCTTGATATTCCTGATTTGCGAACTGTGGGTGGTAGAGTTACTCCGGGTTTCAGCCTTGAGTTTATCGATGTTTACCATGACGTCTTGCGCAAACAGGAATGGTTTCGTGAATACCGTCTGCAGGAAGGGGCAAGGCCATTACCCTTTGTCGGCAACTATTCCATAAGCAGTAATTATAAAGAAGTTGCAGCTGATATCCGGCAAGAGCTGTCTATCGATGATGAGCTCCGGGCCTCTGTCAGGAATTGGGAGCAGTTCATCGGCAAAATTATTGAGCAGGCGGAAGGGGCCGGTATCCTGGTCATGCGTAATTCCATTGTCGGCAATAATACACATCGGCATTTATCCGTTGATGAGTTCCGTGGTCTTGCCATCAGTGATCCTGTTGCTCCACTCATCTTTATCAACTCCAGGGATGCCAAATCCGCTCAGATCTTTACGCTTGTCCATGAGCTGGTCCACCTGTGGATTGGTCAGAGCGGCGTTTCCAACCCAATGCTGGACCAAAAAAAGAACGGAGACCATAATCAAAAAATAGAAACCTTCTGCAACAGAACGGCAGCAGAAATATTGGTGCCTGAGGCCGGGTTTCTGGCCGACTGGAATGAGAATCTATCTACACAGGAAAATATTGATCAGCTCTCCAGGCTATACCGTGTCAGCGGGTTGGTAATAGCTCGGCGTGGCTATGATCTTGGTCGTTTGACGTATGATGAGTTTCAAGAATTTTACCTGGATGCTTTACATTATGACAAGAGAGTGAAATCCAAGCTGGCTGATAGTGATGGTGGCCCTGGCTCTTACGTGATGCAAAAAATTCGAAACGGTAAACTATTCTCCCAGGCTGTTTCCACAGCTGCCCTTGAAGGTACTCTTTCTCTTCGGGATGGGGGGGCTCTTTTAGGCATGAAACCGGGTAAACTCAAAAAGTATGCTGACTTCCTGGCAGGTAAGTAATTTATGCAATACTGCCTGGATGCCAACATATTTATTCAAGCCAAAAATTTTTACTACCATTTTGATATATGTCCTGGATTTTGGGACTGGCTGGATCAACAAACAGGAACCGTCGGCTCAATTATTCCTGTTTGTGAAGAATTGGTTGCCGGAAATGATGAACTGAAACCCTGGGCGAAAGACCGAAAAGAGACGGGCTTTTTCGCAGACATTACAGATCCTGCTGTCCAGGAATTTTTTGGAACGATTGCTGTTTATGTCGATAGCCAGTATGAATCCCATCAGGCCGGTAAATTTCTGGATGGTGCTGATCCCTGGCTGATTGCATACGCCCGGGTTCACGATTTCACCATCGTTACGAGTGAAAGACTTGCCCCTGGAGCAAAAACAGTTAAGATTCCCAACATATGTGAAGAATTCGGAGTCGATTATACTGATTGTTTCACCATGCTCAAAAGCCTTAGTGCCCGCTTTGTCCTCGATGTTTGATCTACCCGCAAGTACATTTCCAACATACCATTTACATTAAAAATTATGAAACTTGAAGAACTTCTCAGCAGTCTTGACGCTCCTATAGTAATCAGACCCATCAGGCGCATGACCCAGGGTGAGCTGGAGAGTTATCTTGATACTACTGCCAATATTCTCCGTGGCAATGCCGATCATTCCGAGTTCCGCGGCTATGTCTTTGCTCTGCTCTTTTATAAACGAATCAACGACTGTTTTGAGGAGGAAGTCCGCAACCAGGCGACTACCCTGATTAAGGCCGGGATGGACAAAGAGCAGGCCATGACGCTTGCCCGTGATCCGCAAAATCATCATTTTGATGTCCCCGAGGCAGCAGCCTGGGACACGGTGGCTCGTACGACCAAAGGCCAGCTGGGCCAGGCCTTAAACGATGCCATGCTCGCCATTGAACGAGCCAACAGCCATCGGCAGAATAATTTTGACGGCATCCTTACCGGCAAGATCGATTTTAACAAACAGGATGAACTGCCCCGCGACAAACTGGTCAATTTGATCAATCATTTCAGCAGTAAAAAGTTTGACCGCGGCCATGTCTCGGACGACCTGTTCGGCAATGCCTACGAATATCTGATCCGTAACTTTGCCAGCAAGGCCGGAAAATCCAGCGGTGAATTTTACACCCCGGCTGAAGTGGGCTTTCTCATGTCGGAAATGCTGGAACCCAGGCCCGGCATGAGTGTCTGTGACTGGGCCATATGATCCTGCACGGCATTCCTGCCTGGGAGCATCGCCAGGGTGACTCGCTGCGCGATCCGCGTCACCTGACCGGCAGTAAACGATTAAAGACCTTTGACCGGATTATTATGAATCCGCCCTTTTCCCTGGAGGATTGGGGGTACGATACAGTGGCGGCAGGTGATAAGTTCGGTCGTTTCTCCTTTGGTATGGTACCGGTGAAAAACGGTGACTGGGCCTGGCTGCAGCAGATAGCCAAATCCCTGAAGGACAGAGACCCGCAGACCGATGAGGCGGGTAAGGGAATGGTGGTCATGTCCCAGGGAGTACTGTTTCGTGGGCAGCCTGAGCAGACGGAGGAAGAAGATGGTCATAACCAGAAAGCTGATGCTGAACATCTAATCCGGCGCGGTTTTATTGAGCAGGATCTGATTGAATGTATCGTGGTGCTGCCTTCCAAGCTCTTTTACGGCAACGGCGTGCCTGCCTGTTTGTTGTTGCTGAACAGGAACAAGGCGCCGGAGCGAAAGAACAGGATTTTAATGATCTGGGCCTCGCGCTATTTCCAGAAAGCCAACCCGCAAAATATGCTGCGGCCATCGGATCTGATGCGAATCCTGGTACCTTGGCGTGCTTTTGGCAATCTCGACAGAGCACTAACCTTGGTGGACGAACATGAAGCACAGCTTATCCATGAGATTGAGGAAAAACGTGACACCCGGTTAAACGATATTGAGGATGCTTTTAGCCTGGTGCTGGCGCCACTGGTTGAACTTGTTGCAGAGCAGACCCGGCTGGCTGCCCTCGATTTAAAGGTCAAATCCGTGGATGAAGCGGTCAGGGAAGAACATCCTTATTTTCATCCGCTTGTCTCCTTCAAGGCTGAGATGGAGCGCGTTCAGAATGAAATCGCCCATGCTTCACGTAGCGACAAGGCAGTACTCAAAGGGAAATTGGCCCAATCACGAGCTAAGTACATGGCAACCCGCAAGCAGTTGATAGCAGCGCTGAAGGCACGATTGAAACAGCTCAACAAGGCCATCAAGGAGTTGAATAAACTGCAGGCCGCAAGAGACAAACGCGAAGAAGAAATCAGGCTTGCTGCGGAGCGGGAGATTAGTCATCTGCATGAGGCTGGAGCTGATTTACGTCGTATCTGTGCTGATCCAGACGAGGCACAACGATCTTTTGCTGTGGTGGATAGGGCGGAAATTGAGGAAAGGGGGTATTCACTTCGCTCTCGTAGTTGTATAGTAGGGTCATGGACGACCCAATTTTTCCAGGGCATCCTGTTGGCGGTATTGATTATCCGCGAACGATGCAAGAATTTGACGAATGGTTTCCGGAT
>JAYEKB010000128.1:12925-15886 GCA_034660835.1 Thermodesulfobacteriota bacterium | reverse complement strand
GGAAACAGCTCGGCTGTATGATTTAGCCGCCACTGACCGTCGGCCAGAAAAGCCAGCTCTCCTTCCCCGTCCCGGGCCAGGCTTGCCTGATTTTTTGCTTCAAACTCTTTCATTTTTTTGGGATCATCGCAGCTCACCCAGCGGGCCAGGGTGTAGTTGATTGTTTCGTACACCGCGTCCACACCGTACTCTGACTTCAGACGGGCCATGGTCACCTCAAACTGGAGCACACCCACCGCACCAAGAATATAGTCACTGCCCATGATCGGCCTGAACAGCTGTACCGCGCCCTCCTCCGCCATCTGAACCAATCCTTTATTCAACTGCTTGGTCTTGAGCGGATTTTTCAGCAGAACCCGGCGGAAATGTTCAGGCGCAAAGTTGGGGATGCCGGTGAACTTCAAGGGCTCCTTGTCAGAAAAGGTGTCACCGATCTTGATGGTGCCGTGGTTATGGATACCGATGATATCCCCGGGATAGGCCTCATCCACATTGGCCCTGCTCTGGGCCATAAACACGGTGGCATTACTCAGATTCACCTCTTTACCAAGCCGGTGGTGTTTGACCCGCATACCCCGGGTAAATTTACCTGAACAGATACGGAAGAAGGCAATTCGATCCCGGTGGGCCGGATCCATATTAGCCTGGATTTTAAAGGTAAACCCGGAAAATGTTTCCTCGTCCGGCGACACCACCCGTGTTGTTGCCTCGCGCGCGGCAGGCGGTGGCGATAGTTCAACAAAGTTGTCCAGCAACTCCTTGACTCCAAAGTTGTTAATGGCACTGCCGAAAAATACCGGTGTCTGGCCTGCATTAAGGTAATCTTCATGTTCAAAGGGATTGGCCGCTCCCTGCAGAAGTTCCACGTCTTCGCGCAGCTGTTCTACAGCATCACCCAACAACTCATCAAGCATCGGATCATTTAGATCCTTAACCACCACCCGATCCTGGGGCCGGGTATCCTGACTCGGGGTAAAAAGATTGAGTTCATTGCGGCGCAAATCATACACCCCCTTAAACTCCTTGCCCATACCGATTGGCCAGGAAAGCGGCGCACACTCGATCTGCAATTTTTCTTCAATGTCTGCCAGGATATCCAGAGGATCCATGCCGTCCCGGTCAAGCTTGTTGATAAAGGTGATGATCGGTGTATTGCGCATCCGGCAGACCTCCATCAGCTTGGTGGTCTGGGCTTCTACACCCTTGGCCGAGTCAATGACCATCAGGGCAGAGTCGACAGCGGTCAGGACCCGGTAGGTATCCTCAGAAAAATCCTGATGCCCCGGGGTGTCCAGCAGGTTGATTTCAAAATCGCGGTAATTAAACTTCATCACCGAGGTGGTGACCGAGATACCCCGTTCCTGTTCAATGGACATCCAGTCGCTGGTGGCACGAACGGCAGTCTTGCGCGACTTGACCGCACCCGCCATTTTGATGGCCCCGCCAAAGAGGAGGAGTTTTTCGGTCAATGTGGTCTTGCCCGCATCCGGATGACTGATAATGCCGAAGGTGCGACGCCTCTCTATTTCTTTCTGCAGTTTGCTGCTCACGGCTATTCTCTGTACCGGCCTGGCCGGAGATAAAAAGTTAACATTGTACAATCAAAACGAGAAAACCACGAATCAGCCTAACGACGCTACAGGGCTTCTCATGGAGATGAAAAAACGTAATAATTTCACCAGGGGCACCCATCTTGGCTAATTCACTGGCCTGTAAAAGTTTACCAGTGCTCCTCGGAGTCTCCGCTTCGCTCCGCTTACCTATTCGTGCAGACGGGCCGACCAAGCTATACGTGTCCGGTATGTTGGGCGGTCTGACCGAGCGAAGAAGGGGTGCTGGTGAATTTTTACGAAAAACAAACAGGGAAAACTTTATACTCGGGGAGTTTTAAATTGTCCAGTTTTACCGAACATACAGGGAAAAAACCTGCTCACCCACCTGCCAGACAGCAGGACTGTAACGGGCAATTTCACGCAGGGAAGCATATGCTCGCTCATACTCTGTAAGGCTTATTCTCTTCTGGAGCAAAAGAGCAAGCAGGATCATCAGGGTGTTGTAATATTTCAGCCCCAGGCCACGGCTGGACATGAGCAGCCGACGATCCTCGGACAGGACCGGCAGGCAAAGTTTCGTTGCCAGCTGCAGCACTGCCTGATCTGCACCCCCAACACATGTTTCTCCACATAAAATGCATCCTGCCGGAGGTCGACCAAATTCACACACAACTTCAGGGGTAACCAGTAGCTTTAAAAATTTACTGACCCACGGCAACAGATCTATCCGGTTTAGATAGATCAGGGTACTGGTATCTGCAACACCTCCTTGAAACTTTTCCAACTCGTCAAGTATCTGTTCAGGATCAGGTATCAACACAGAGTATAGCGACCCCATAAATAAGATAGTGAAGAAATTTCCACTGGCCACTCATACAGGAAACAAAGTCTGGTAAAGGTTTCCTGTATGAGAACAAAATTTAATTTACTCTGACCCCAATTATTACCACCCCAATTATTACCCCAATTATTCCAATTGACAGTACAGGAGAATCAAGATAAGTACCACATTTGTAGTGGTACCACAAATATGAATTGTGGTGCTTGTCAAAATGTCCTTTTCGTAAAGGAGGTGGTGTCTATCTGCGAATCTCACGTTTATTTCCAGCTATCATAAACAGAAACAAATACCTTAACGGAGGATTTTAATGCGTAGAAAAATCTCAACGATGTTTTTAGTTCTATCCCTTTCCCTTGTTTTTTCAGCATCAGTTTTTGCTGCTAAAGTCCCGACACCGGCAACCGGAGCCGAGGGAGTCCAGGCAGTAACCTTGCCGGAAGCGGAAAAACTGCTTCAAGACGGAGCAACATTTATTGCCTGCCACAGTCACACTACTGATTTCATGAAAGGCCATCCTACCGGTACAATCCATATTACCTGTATGGTTCCCAAGGACCATAAACGTAC
>JAYEKB010000128.1:0-12825 GCA_034660835.1 Thermodesulfobacteriota bacterium | reverse complement strand
AACGTAAGATATTTATGAGATTCGCTCTATGAACGAAATAGCCATCTACACATTTAACCAGTCGCTTCCCCTCATTACGTTGGGCAGGGTCTTTTGAGGCTCTGCCTTTTTTAGTTGACGTAGACTTGAGATGTTCTGTACTAATCTTCACCGGACGTTTGCCTAAAGAAAACCGAAAAACTCTCGGGCTCGATTGTTTTCCCTCTTTGCTCAAAAAAGAATCACTGCTTACACCATAGACGTAACCCCGGGGCCATGATAAGTATGTACGAGTATCCAAAGGATCGTCAAACTCGTAAATTGTTATAAATCTATATGGACCATTTACTGTTCATAGTGTTTACACCGTAAATATTGCAGGAACACGGAAAAATTATCTCCAACCTGTGATAAAAATTTCTCTTCACAGCTGTTTTTCTTGCATTGATCTGTCCTCTCAACCTATAATCACATCTGTTTTTATTCTGTTATCCACCGGGAACTCTCTCAGAGTTCCCTAATAATTATTATATAGCTGAGGAATCAGTTTTATGCTACCGCTTGCACAGCTCTCCCTGGATCTGCCCGACACAATTTCGGCCCGGGAAGTCGTGAATCATCTATACGAAAAATATAACCTGAATGAATTTGCGTCCCAGACTACCGACGTTACCTTTTTTGATAGCTTTGACTGGCGCCTTTTTGAGAAAAACCGGTTGTGCTATCTCCAGGACACGACCCTGTACCTGACTGATTTTGCCGACAGGCAACAGGTTCCTCCACTGCTCCTGGCAGGCGGGCCCCATCGCTTCTGGTGGCAATTTCCCAAATCCGATATGAAGCAGGCCCTGGCCCGGATTCTTGACATGCGTGCCATGCTGCCGCATACCGCTTTTTCGCAGACAACTCAGGAATTACGTATTGTAAACAAAGACGAAAAGATTGTTGCCATTGTTCTTCTCATGGAACTTGGCCTTGGTTCCGGGAAGAACATCCACTCAGTCCGGTTGCATGAGGTCCGCGGTTATAACAAATGGTTCCTGAAAATCAGCCGGGGCCTGTCTGGCTTCGGTGACGCCCAGCCCGACACCAGGGTGCAGACCTTAAAAGCAGCCATGGCTGCAGTTGGTCGCCTGCCCATGGACTACAGCTCCCGTTTTTCCGTCCCGCTTACTCCGGACATGGAAAGCCTGGCAGCGGTGAAGACCATATACCAGGACCTGCTGACCACCATGCTGGCCAATGAGCAAGGGATTATCGATGATCTGGACAGTGAATTCCTGCATGACTTCCGGGTAGCCATCCGCCGCACCCGATCCGGCCTGACTCTGATCAAGGATGTTCTTGATCCTGAAATCAGTGATCGCTTTAAAGACGATTTCCGGTACCTGGGCCAGATTACCGGTCCCATGCGCGATCTTGATGTGTACCTGCTCATGGAAGAAAGCTACAAGGCCAGGCTGCCGGAATATCTGCAGGAAGGACTCTACTTTTTCTTTGAAGACCTGGCAAAAAAACGCGAACAGGAATTGAAAAAGCTGGTCAGGTCACTGCGTGAACCACGCTACCAATCTATCACCAACGACTGGCAGGAATTTCTTAGCGGAGAGGCAAACGAACTCCAGGGAAAAAACAGTTTGGTAGCTATTGAAACGCTGGCACGAAAGATCATTACAAAACGGTTTCAAAGAATTCTGCGTGACGGCAATGCCATCAACCAGGGATCACCGGATGAAGAACTGCACCGGTTGCGAATCCAAGGTAAAAAACTGCGTTACAGCCTGGAATTTTTCAACTCCCTGTTCCCGGAACAGGAAATGAAAAAGCTGATCAAACAGCTCAAGCTGCTACAGAACAACCTTGGAGATTTTAACGACCTGTCCGTACAGCAGGAGATGCTGGAACACTATCTTGCAGCCATTAAGCCGGGCACGGTCAAATCAAAAAAAATGGGTGCGGCCATTGGTGGCCTGGTGACAAACCTGTACCATCAACACAGGCGGGTGCGAACCCACTTTGAAGAAACCTTTGCCCGGTTTGCCGCCAAAAAGAACCTGGCATTGTATCGCAAACTTTTTGGCTGACCTTCTTATTGTACCTTCTACCTGACCTTTAACAGGAGATTCCATGGCCATAATTGCTGTCTACAATATCAAGGGTGGAGTGGGCAAAACCGCAACATCCGTAAATCTGTCCTATCTTTCAGCGGTCTCAGGCAACCAGACTCTGCTCTGTGATCTTGATCCCCAAGGATCGGCAAGCTACTATTTCAGGGTCAAATCTCCCAAAAAATTCAGTGCCGGCAAGTTCCTCAAAGGAGGCAAACACATAGAACGCAGTATCAAGGGCACGGATTATGATAACCTGGATATCCTGCCTGCTGATTTTACCTACCGAAATTTTGATCTTGCTCTGGATGAGATGAAAAAATCACGACGTCGGCTCAGGAAGGTCCTCAAACCGCTGACCGATGAATACGAGCACCTGTTCCTTGACTGCCCTCCCAACATTACCTTGCTCTCGGAAAATATTTTCCACGCCGCCGATATCCTGCTGATCCCGTTTATCCCCACGACTCTGTCCCTTCTCTCCTTTTCCAAACTGCTCAATTTTTTTAAAAAAACCGGCATTGACAGGAAAAAACTGTTTGTCGTTTTCTCCATGGTGGAAAAAAGGAAAAATATCCACCGGGATATGATGCACCGTTTCAAAGGCCGCAAACGTATCCTGAAGATGTCTATTCCCTACCTGGCCGAGGTGGAAAAAATGGGCATCTACCGGCAACCGCTCCCGGCTTTCCTCCCCAACTCAGTTGCCGGCCGGGCGTATAGCGAGCTGTGGAAAGAGTTACAGAAGTATATCTAACATTCGCGGCGAGACGCCGCTCCTACACTCTGAAATTGGAGTTACTTTGTAGGGGCGGCGCAACTCAATGCCAATACACTTCGGCAGGAACCAGGCTGAACTGCTTTGCTCCCGGCGACTGCCAGTAGAGTTTAAGGGACGCTGTTCCCTTGCGCTGAAAGTAGATAATCTGCACCGGATAGTGACCAGCTTTGGCAACCTCCAGCGTACCGGCAGGGGTTAAACGGTTCGGGTGAACCTTGGGATCTTCAAAGATCATCGTGTTGTTGATAAACATCCTAATCCCGTCATTGGCCAGAGCCTGCCAGCGATAGGTGCCCGCCTTTTCCAGGTTAAGAAAGCCATCCATGACCATGGCGACACCCTGACTCCGACCGCTGGCAAAAACAAACTCCTCCTTACCGGACTGGTGATCAAGGATGGTAACAGGCTCTCCCCGACGTCCCATGCGAAGTGCGGCCTCTCCTGTGGGAACCTGATCAACATTTCGATATTTTTTGAAGATATACACCACTGACAGGCCAGGCTGTAGTTGTGACGCCTCACCCTTGATGATCGTGCCGGCGGGTGACTGTTGTGTCTCCTGCATCGGAGCTGCACAGCCGCTCAAAACGAGTAATAATGCCGAAACCATGATCTGAACTCCCCTATTCCTCGCACAACTTTTTCTCGTTTTCATGCTCATACCCCTGCTCATTTTTTTCTCGTGATTCGTTTTTTCTTTGGCCTTGTCCCTGGCCGGATCAAACGTTTTTTATCAGCAATCGCACCGGTCAATACCTGTTTCTGCTTCTCCCGGCCCCGGACATCTTTTTCTACAAAACAGGAGGTTTCGGTAAAAGGATTCCGTCCTGTCCAGTACATGAGAGTAGACCATGTGGACGGAGTAGGAGTGAAAATCTGTACCTGCCTGGGAATAAGCTTCAATTCTCTACCAGCGAATTTCTTCAACTCCTGCATATCCTGCAGCCTGCAACCGGGATGGGCGGCAATCATGTAGTAGGTCAGATACTGTTTGAGTCCTTCCTTTTTGGTCAAGCGGTTAAACAGTTCCCGAAACTTAAGCAGACTTTCACTGCCCGGTTTTCCCATGCAGTCCAGCACATGGTCAAGGCAGTGTTCCGGTGCCACCTTCATCTGGCCGGAAACATGGTGCCGTATCACATCCCGAAGATAGTTCAGCCCGTTTTTCCGGTCTGCCAGAATCATATCGTAGCGAATACCTGAAGAGACGACCACTTTCTTAATCCCCTTCAGACCACGCAATTCCTGCAACAGTTTACGTTGTTCTGAATGATCAATGGGCATGGACTTGCAGATCCCGGGAAACAGACAGCGTTTATCCCGGCAGCATCCTTTTTTAAGCTTTTTGCCACACTCAAAGCCGTACATATTGGCTGTTGGTCCGCCCACGTCATGAATCGTGCCTTTAAAGTCAGGGTGAGCGATAAGCCGTTTTGCCTCGTTGACAATTGATTTTCTGCTCCGCCAGCTGATGGTGCGCCCCTGGTGCACTGCAATGGCGCAGAAATTACATTCCCCGTAACATCCACGATGGATGGAGATGGAAAAACGGATGGTTTCAAGGGCGCGGACCGTACCATGCTGTGCATAAAAAGGATGCAGATCCAGCTGATAGTCCAGACTATGGATATGATCAAGTTCCTGCTGGGAGAGACAGGGTTGGGGGGGATTCTGGATCAGGTATCGATTTTCATGGAGCTGGACAAGGCCGTGGGCGGAAACGGGATCGTTATTCTCATAAAAGAGCTGAAACATGCGGGTAAAGGATTCTTTATTCTCTGCGGCTTCCTTGAACGAGGGCAGTTCCAGGTAAGAGTCCGGCTTTTCAGCATCCACATAGCTGAGACCGCGAATCCTGCGCGGATCGTCCTGCTTGCGCAGGCAGCGTGCAAGCTCCACTGCAGCACGCTCTGCCATACCGTAGAGCAGGAAATCAGCCTTGGCATCAAGGAGGATGGAACGGCGGACTTTGTTTGACCAATAGTCGTAATGGGCTATCCGGCGCAGACTGGCCTCTACCCCACCCAGGACTATGGGACAGGTATCCTTGAATTGACTGCGAATCAGGTTGGCATATACCAGCACGGCCCGGTCCGGCCTGCGGTTGTTGATACCGCCCGGAGTATAATCGTCTTTCTTACGCCTGCGTCCGGAAGCGGTGCGGTTGGCAACCATTGAGTCGATACAGCCGCCGCTGACACCCCAGAACAGTTTCGGTTCTCCCAAGCGGCTGATATCATCACCCCTGGTATCCGGCTGGGCAATGATCCCGACCTTGAACCCGGCATCAACAAGAATCCTGCCGATGACTGCCACCCCGATAAAGGGCGAATCAATATACGCATCTCCGGTCACCAGGATAACATCGAGATGCTCCCAGCCCAGACTTCGGAGTTCTTTTCCGGTGGTCGGTAAAAACACAGAAGTTCGAGGTGTTCCCATCCAGTACTCGTCGTCACCTTTTCTATTCTATACTTTTGCCGTTATTATTAGTTGATATCTTCAGCAGGTCGCTATCCGACAAAACTGCCGAGCTTGATACGCTGGGCATCCATAATTTCTTTTTCGCGAGCCCCTGAGATGACCACCTCGGGGTCTGGGACAAAGTCGAGGTCATTATTGCCCCTTTTGTATGGAACAGAATTGAGGATGACCTTCATTGCGTTCAGGCGAGCCTCATGTTTATTATTGGAACGAACAATAGTCCAGGGAGCAATGTTGGTGTGCGTTCTTTTCAGCATCTCGTATTTTTGAGTGGTAAAGTCATCCCAGCGGTCCTGGGCCTGGACATCGATTTCCGACAGTTTCCATTGCCTGAGCGGATCGGTCTTTCGTCTTTTAAACCGCTTGGCCTGCTCCTGCCTGGTGACGGAAAAATAAAGTTTCACCAGTATGGTGCCCTGTCGAACCAGATCTTTTTCAAAGCCGACCACTCCCCGCATGAAATTCTTATATTGACCGGGTGTGCAGAACTCAAAGATAGGCTCAACAACAGCCCGATTGTACCAGCTTCGATCAAAGAGAACGACTTCACCGCCTCGAGGGAGCTGAGCAATGTATTTCTGAAAAAACCACTGTGTTTTCTCATGCTCGGTCGGCTTACCCAGGGCAACGATCCGGTAATGCTTTTCGTTCATATAACGGGTAACCCGGCGAATGGTACCGCCTTTGCCTGCAGCATCCCGTCCTTCAAATAAAATAACCATGGTGCGGTTATTGTTTTCCAGCCATTTCTGCATCCTGATCAGCTCTGCCTGATATGGTTTGAGTGCCTCCTCCCGGTGATAGCGACGGATCGCCTTCTTCTGAAATTTATTCAGATTTAGTTCACCTCCCTTCAACTGCTTATACTCTTTCAGGAGATCTTTCAGCCCGACATCCCTGTTTTGAAAAAAGACAGTTTCAGGATTTTTCGTTTTTTTCTTAACCACCTTTTTTATCACCTTGCTGCTCTTTGCTTTCTTTGCAACGACATCAGCCTGCTTTTTCTCCCCGGGCTTGGCAGAGGAAGATTTTAATGCAACTTCCTTTTTTTCATTAACTTTGACAGCAGTGGGTTTTTTACTGGGACGACTACCTTTTTTTTCTGCCATGACTTTTTCTCCTATTGATCACTTATTAAAACCATCTGCCACAAGGAAAGTCCTGTACATGATGGTTTTCCCGGAAAGCCTTTTTGTTAATGATAAATAATCCTCTAAATTGACTCCAATGTCAATACCGGAAACTGGCTATGCAGTTACCTCAACCGACAACAATATTCCGTACGTCGTTAACTGAGTATATATATCAGGTCATAAAATCACCGCAGAAACGCAGAGGACGCAGAGACAAATAATTGAAAATGCCGGATATTTCGTCCGCGCTTTCACAGCCATCTGTTTGAGCAGATGGCTGATTACCTACGGATGATCAAATATATATCCTAGGGAACGTCGGCTTTTAAAATAATTCGGATTCTTGGCATCGTCTTCAAAATAACGTCGGAAACGGACAATGTAGTTATCCACCGTGCGGGTCGATGTCCCCTTACTATAGCCCCAACCAATCTCCAATAACTTGCTCCGTGACAGGGGTTTTCCCTTGTTGACAATAAAAAGTTTGAGCAATTTGATCTCTTGCTCGGTGAGTTGAATGGTACCGTTCCGGCATTTGGCCATGCCGGTAGAAAAATCAATCTCATTTGCTCCAAAACTGTAAGGTTTCTGCTCAAACGAATGGCCTGCCGGCGACGCGCCCTGCTCCTGCTGCCACTGATCACGAGTCAGTAAACGTTTGATCCGCAACAAGAATTCATCCAGATTAAAGGGCTTAGTCATATAATCATCTACCCCATCGACAAACCCACTGATCTTATCGGAGGGATCCCCTTTGGCCGACAAAATCAGGATGGGGAGTCGTTCATCCTCAAGACGTATATTTTTAAGAACCTCCATACCGTCTATGCCGGGCAGCATTAAATCGAGGACAATCAAATTGGGACACCACTGTTTCCATGCCGCAAGGCCTTGAATACCGTTGCCTGCAACCTTCACCTCATACTCCTCCAGGGTCAGGTTCAAGGCTATCCCTTCGGCAATATGGGCATCATCTTCAATGAGTAGAATTCGTTTTTTGCGTACTGTGTCCACGTGGTTTCTTACCTTATTGCAAGTAAATAGACATTGTAAGTTTTTGCATGATTGTCATCTTTATCATATACGATCAAGAAAAGCTGTCAGTCATCGAGATCAGGCTCTTTTCTGGGAAGCGAAACAACAAATTTCGCCCCCTTGCCCAAGCCGTCACTCCGGGCCACGACCTTTCCCTTATGTAATCTGACCACCTGGTCAACCATATATAATCCCAGGCCGGTCCCACCGGCATGGGTAAGGCTCTCCCGCTCAATCTGGAAGAACTTCTTAAAGACCTTTCTGGCCTGTGACTTTTCAAAACCAACCCCGTTATCAGTAATAGTGAGTTGTACAGTCTTTTCCGTCTGACTGAAACCTATGTTGATTTGCGGACGATCATTTTCATTATATCTGACTGCATTGGACAGCAAGTTCATCAACATCATCTGAAAGAGGGAATGATTAATTGAACAATAATAGTACTGATCCCGTGATTTGTTGACCAGGATATCGCTGCCGCGAAACAATTGCTCATGCTTCCGGTAAAATTCCGTCACCTCTACGACCAGATCAACAACGACAAACTCCACACCTTCCACCTTGGCCTCAAGACGGGCCAGGTTGAGTATGCCGTTAATGTTATCGGTCAGCCTGGCCACATCTGCCAGCATGTAGTCCAGATACTTTAACTGCTTATCTCTGGGTAACTCATATCTGGTCAGGGTCTCCAGATAGAGCTGCAGGGAGGTTGCCGGAGTCTTCAGTTCATGGGTAAAGCTGTTGATAAACTTATGCTGTGATCGGTAGAGAGCCAGCGTCTTTCTCTGATAGACAAAAACCAGGATAATACCCAGCAGGATAATGCCGACCAGAATCGACAAAACCATGATCACCACCCAGGTCTGCCAGGCTATAAAATGCTCCGGATCCAGATTGGTCTTCTCGATCACGGCCTTCAACCCGGTGCTGACCTCCACATACCAGTAGATGTAAAGAAACAGGGAAAGCACGAGAGCAATAATTGAAAAAACAAAGATAGCAACTGGATGAAGAAACCAGAACGGACGTCTCATTATTTCTCGCTGTATTGTAAAAGAATTGTCATTTGCTTCCCTTCACTATCATTGTCAGATTAATGGGTTACAATACCATTGTTCACTTTTTAATTCTTCCAAAATTAGAGGTCTACAAATGACAATCTCTCATCCGGTGCATCCCCTCGGCAGTAAGGCAAAGGTTCTTTTATCCAGTGTATTTGGCCCCTATGCCCAAGATGACGAGTACGGCAGCAGCACAATCAATCCTATGGAACTATACCATAATCAAGTTACCCGGGTACAGGGAGCTTTCTCTCTGCGTATGTTTCATCGATCCTTTGGATTGCTTATGATTCAGAAAAATATTGATGCCCCCTGCACTCTTCTCGATTTTCCGGATTTAGATGGTTTCATTAAGAGCATCAGCAACAATCATTACGACATTATCGGTATCAGTTCCATCATTCCCAATGTAGGCAAAGTTAAAAAGATGTGCGAATTGATTCGAAGCTATCAGCCACAGGCAACGATCGTGGTTGGTGGTCACATCAGCAATATGGATGATATCGACGAGATCCTGAACACGGATTATATCGTTCGGGGAGATGGGATTGAATGGTTCCGGCGCTATCTTAATCAGGATATGAGCAAAGCGGTCAAACATCCTGCCGTGTCCTCAGCCACCAAAACCCGAATCCTGGGTCACACCCTGTCCAGCAAACCCGCAGATACCGCAGCTATTGTTGTACCCTCAGTAGGTTGCCCCATGGGCTGTAATTTCTGTTCAACTTCCGCCCTGTTTGGCGGCAAGGGGAAATTTATAAATTTTTTTGAAAGTGGTGAAGAGCTCTATAAAGTCATGGCTGAGCTTGAGGAAAAACTGAAAACAACCTCCTTTTTCATCTTAGATGAAAATTTTCTCCTGCACCGGGAAAGGGCGTTAACTCTGCTGGAAAAGATGAAAAAGCATGATAAAAGCTGGGCTCTCTATGTCTTCAGTTCGGCCAGGGTGCTCCGTTCTTATACAATTAAACAACTGGTGGAACTGGGCATATCCTGGGTCTGGATGGGGCTGGAAGGTAAACAAAGCCAATATGCAAAACTTGCGGGAATTAAGACCAGACAACTGGTCACGGATCTCCAGGAACATGGCATTCGGGTTCTGGGCTCTTCCATCATCGGCCTGGAAGAACACACTCCGGGAAACATTGCACAAGTCATTGACTATGCCGTTTCACATTCCGTGGATTTTCACCAGTTCATGCTCTACACAGCCAATCACGGCACCCCTCTCCACGCCCAGCTCAAGAAAAAGGGTACTATGTTGCCCCCGGAAGAGTTCAAGATCTCCGACAGCCATGGTCAGTTCCGTTTCAACTACCGCCATCCGCATATTCCAGCAGGTGATGAGGAAAAATTACTGCTCAAGGCCTTTAAACAGGACTTTGAAACCAATGGCCCCAGTCTCTTTCGTCTGATTCGTACTACGCTTAAAGGCTGGCAGCGTTATCAAACATGTCCTGATAAGCGTGTGCGCAACCGCTACCTGGAAGAGGTCAAACCACTGCGCAACATGTATGCCGGTGCAGTATGGGCCATGAGAAAATGGTATCAACAGGACCAGGGCCTTTATCAACAACTTGATGATCTCCTCCAGGACATCTACAATACCTTGGGATTGCAGCCCCGTCTGCTTGCCCCGCTGGTTGGTCGTTATGTTTATCGGGACATGAAAAAAGAAGAAAAACGTATGGCCGCCGGTTGGACCCTTGAGCCGGAAACTGTCCTGGAAAAAAACCAGGCCGCTCTGACGGAACCGACCGACACTACAGCCACAAGTACTCTGCAAATGAATTCTATACGTATCCAAGATCTGGCAGGTCTCAAGCAACCAACTACTCTCAACGGGGGCCCCTGACAGAGACTGGGTAATGTCCTGCAGACCAGCACACAAGAGCGCACGAAGAAAAAATTTAGGAGATACTTTGCTGTTCTTCTGCCCCTTTGCTTTTTTTCTGTATTTGACACCCACATATCTGCTAAAATAGAGATAGATCCAAAACCAAGGGAAGGAGGTGTCATATTACTCTTCACGTCCCGTATAAACCTCTCATGCACAGGCGGAACACAGTTTTTTGCCTGCTGATCTGGCTGGTGATCCTCAGCGGATGGTCTGCTTTCTCTCAGGACATTGGCCCGAAAAGCGCAGTGCTTATTGAAATCAAGGGCGCCATCGGTCCGGCGGTTTCTGATTATTTCGAGCGGACTCTCGAAAAGGCCAAAGAGTCCAGAGCCGCCATGGTCATTCTGCAGATGGACACTCCCGGTGGCTTTGACCATTCCATGCGTGACATCATAAAAAGTATCCTCACCTCTTCCGTTCCGGTGATCTCGTATGTTGCTCCCGGCGGATCACGGGCGGCAAGCGCCGGTACCTATATTCTCTACGCCAGTCATGTTGCCGCCATGGCGCCAACCACTAACCTGGGTGCAGCAACCCCGATACAGGTTGGTGGATTACCGGGTATGCCGGAAGAAAAACCGGACTTTGCCGATAAAAAAGAGAAAGAAAAAAAGGCGGACGTTCCCAGGGACACGCTGAAACGAAAGATGGTCAATGATGCCACGGCGTATATCACGGCCCTGGCCATAAGGCATGGCCGCAACGCTGAGTGGGCGGAAAAAGCCGTGCGTGAAGCAGTGAGCCTGACTGCTGAAGAGGCCCTTGCAATGGGAGTTATCGACCTGGTGGCAGCAAACCTGGAAGACCTGTTGCAACAAGTGAACGGCAGAGTAGTCGTCATGGAAGGAGGGAACAAGGTTACCCTCGCCACCACAGATTTGAACATAGTAGAATTACCTCCCGACTGGCGGACAAAGATTCTGGCTGTTGTTACTGATCCAAATGTCGCCTATATACTGATGCTTCTCGGCATCTATGGCCTTATTTACGAACTGGCCAACCCCGGTTTTGTCCTGCCGGGCGTGGTGGGAGGTATCTGTCTTCTTCTGGCCCTGTATACCTTTCATATTTTGCCAATCAATTACGCAGGGCTGGCCCTGATCCTCCTTGGCATTACCTTCATGGTCGCAGAGGCCTTTGCCCCGAGTTTCGGTGCCCTGGGGGTTGGCGGTATTGTCTCATTCGTGGTCGGCTCCATCATCCTGATTGATGAAGAAAGCATGCGCATCGCTATCCCCCTGATCGGCGGGATTGCACTTGCTTCCCTTGGTTTCATCCTGTGGGTGATGAGCAGGCTATTAACTGTCAGCAGAAAAAAAGTACGCACCGGTGCAGAGGTCATGGTTGGAAGCATCGGCGAAGCCATGGCCGACTTCACCGATGAAGGCCGGGTATGGGTTATGGGTGAATCCTGGCGGGCTTTGTCCCCTTCACCTGTGAAAAAGGGTCAGAAGGTCAAGGTGATATCTCAAGAAGGATTGCAGTTGCAGGTAAATATTTTGGAGGAGGACATGAAATGATTCCCATCAATTTAACTCCGTATGCTGTCTTTTTTATTCTAATCATAGGTTTTCTCGCTCTTTCTCTGAAAATTGTACCGGAGTACCAACGGCTGGTAGTCTTTTTCCTGGGTCGCTTTCAGGCTGTCAAGAAACCGGGACTACGGATCGTGGTACCCGGCATTCAGCAGGCGGTACGCGTTGATTTACGGGTGATCACCATGGATGTGCCCAGCCAGGATGTTATTTCCAGGGATAATGTCACGGTCCAGGTGAATGCGGTCCTCTATTTTCGTGTGGTTGACCCGGAAAAGGCCATCATCCAGGTTGAAGACTATTACAACGCCACCAGCCAACTGGCCCAGACCACGCTGCGCTCCGTGCTGGGCCAGCATGAACTGGACGAGATGCTGACTGAACGTGACAAGATGAATGCAGACCTGCAGGAAATCATTGATCAGCAGTCCGATGCCTGGGGAATCAAGGTGACCAATGTTGAGGTCAAACATGTTGATCTTAATGAGAACATGATCCGTGCCATTGCCAAACAGGCTGAGGCGGAACGTGAACGGAGAGCCAAGGTAATCCATGCCGAAGGTGAACTGCAGGCCTCGGAAAAACTGCTGGCCGCAGCCAATGTCATTTCCCAAAATCCCCAGGCACTGCAGCTTCGCTATTTGCAGACCTTAAACGACATCTCCAATGAAAATGCAACCACTGTTGTTTTTCCACTACCTATAGATCTCATACAGGCACTTATACCGAAAAAAGAGTGATTGTCATGTCAGTGAAAATCTGGGTGGTGTAAACATTTATCCCGCCGAGATTGAATCGTACTTATATAC
>JAYEKB010000127.1:0-4080 GCA_034660835.1 Thermodesulfobacteriota bacterium | reverse complement strand
TGCGACCGCACCTGCTTTGTCGCTGCAGGAGCAGGCATAGGCAACTATCGGAGTCTGCGCTTACCTGCCTACTCCTGCGCTCAGCGCATCTGCAGCCGCCTCGACTTGTGAAATATGCGGGCTAATTGTAACTCCTCCATTTTCAGATAATTTCCACCAAGAGGAGAACAAGGCAACGTGCTGAAATTACATTATTTATTTAGAACAGTAATATTATCCACCACCTTACTGTAATACGGTGAATCGGCATCTACCTGCAGCTTTTTACCCATTTTGCTGTCAAGTTTGACACGGAGAAATTCCAGCTTTTTCATCTGTTTGATTTTTACCTGTTCATCGCTGCAATGGGCAAGCATGTCTTCAATACGGACGATCTCTTTCTGCAGGGCCACCTCTTCAGGCACATAGCCGGCATTTCGTAAAATCCGGTACGCCATGCGCAGATTGGCTGGGACATTTGCCATATCATCTTTCAGTGGCAGCGGTTTATTTTTCCAGTGACTGAGATCATACCCCCTGCCCTCCTTCAAGTATTGTTCAATTTTCTGTTCCGCAATCCGGTGTAGAGCTGTCAACATTGGCCTACTCCTTTTTTTGGACGTAGTGCTTGTCAAGTACGGTGTCTTTGAGAAAATGAACATCATCACGCTCGGGATAATCGACGATATAATGCAGCCCCCTGGATTCCTTGCGCAAGGAAGCACTTCGAACGATGAGCCCGGCAATGATAGCTATATTGCGCAGCTCCACCAGGTCAGGAGTGAGCAGGTAATCATGAAAATGCTCCCTGATCTCCGCCAGGATCGGTGCCAGCCGCCGCTTCACCAACTGCAGCCTCCTTTCCCTGCGCACAATGCCGACATAGTTCCACATGAGGCGGCGAATCTGGTCCCAGTTATGACTGATCAACACATTCTCTTCAATGGGACAGGCCTGGCCTACACGCCAGTCATTAGCAATATGCGTCGCCTGAACTGCTATCTCACACCAGTTCTTATGTAACCACAGCGCCCCTCTGTGGGCAAACACCACGGCCTCCAAAAGTGAGTTGCTGGCCAGACGATTTGCCCCGTGTAAACCACTGCAGGTGGTCTCGCCAAAGGCCAGGAGATTGTGTACTGAACTCAGACCCCACTCATCCACCTGTATCCCACCACACATATAATGTGCCGCAGGTACCACCGGGATGGAATCACGGGTGATATCCACCCCATACTTTTTACAGGTCCCATAAATAGTAGGGAAACGCTGTTGCAGAAATTCAGCATCCTGGTGGGTAATATCCAGATATACGCAGTCGGCGCCGCTCTCTTTCATCTCCGCGTCAATACCACGGGCCACAGCATCACGGGTAGCCAGATCACCGCGCTCGTCATAGCTCTTCATAAAGGGTTTTCCTTGAGCATTGATCAGTACACCACCCTCCCCTCGCACCGCCTCTGAGATAAGAAAATTTTTTACACGGTGGTTGTAAAAACAGGTAGGATGGAACTGGACAAACTCCATATTCGCGACCCTGGCCCCTGCCCGGTACGCCATAGCAACACCGTCCCCTGTGGCAATATCCGGATTTGTTGTGTACAGATACACCTTGCCGCAGCCACCACTGCAGAGAACAGTTGCCCTGGCCTGCCGTGTCTCCACTTCACCTGTAGTTCTGTTCAACACATAGGCGCCAAGACAACGATCATGCTTCAGGTCTGAACCGGTCGCCTTTGATTCCAGCAACAGATCAATCGCAAGATGATCCTCAAGCACCTTCACACGTGGACTGGCGTATACCTGGGCCAGTAGAGCACGTTCAATTTCACGCCCGGTCAAATCATGAGCATGGGCAACCCTGCGGACTGAATGGCCACCCTCCATGCCAAGATCGAACTCCTCACCTGTACTGCCTTTCTGGAAACGAACACCAAAATCCATCAATTCCCGGACACGTTCCGGCCCCTCTTCCACCACGATGCGGACAATGTCTTCATGGCAGAGACCGGCACCGGAAATCAGGGTATCGTTCACATGATCATCCAGCGTGTCATCCTTAGACAGCACCGCTGCCACCCCACCCTGGGCAAGATTGGTTGCCGTGTCCACACAACTTTTCTTGGTTACCAGGGTAACATCGGCAAAGGATGCCACCTTAAGAGCAAAGGACAACCCGGCAACTCCGCTACCGATCACCAACACATCTGTAGAAAACATGACGACCTCAGATAAAACGTAATGTTTCACGTGAAACATTGAGAAAAAAGTTTACCCTACCATAAGAGTATAGTATACCCCGTCCAAGAAACATCAACAAGGTGCGGTGAAATTAATGGCGACAAAGAAGGCAAAAATAGTAGCGCTTGCAAACCAGAAGGGTGGGGTGGGAAAAACGACCACGGCCCTGAATCTTTCTGCGGTACTGGCGAGCAAAGGGAAAAAAGTACTCATGGTGGACTCTGATCCCCAGGGAAACGCCTCCAGTGGGGTGGGAGTCTTTAACTCTGATCCGGAAAAGAATTTGTACCACTGCTATGTGAACAATCTCGAAACAGCATCCTGCATCCAGCAGACCAACCTGAAAAAACTGGCTGTTCTGGCGGCATCAATTGATCTGGTAGGTGTGGAAATTGAGCTCATATCTTTAAAAAATAGAGAGAAACGATTAAGGAGCATCCTGAGGAGTGTACGAGATCAATACCATTACATTATCATTGACTGTCCCCCCTCACTGGGGTTGTTAACTATCAACGGGCTGACAGCCGCAGATTCGGTCCTTATTCCCATGCAGTGTGAATACTTTGCATTAGAGGGGTTGGCCCAGTTGATCACGACGATCCGCAAAGTCAAAAAAAGCCTGAATCGCGGTCTCTATATTGAGGGATTACTGCTTTCCATGTATGACCGTCGTAATCGTTTGACTCACCAGGTTGCACGGGAAGTCGAGAAGCATTTTGGCGACCAGGTATTTAAAACAGTGATACCAAGAAATGTTCGCCTCAGTGAAAGCCCGAGTCACGGTAAGACAATAATCGAGTATGATAAAAGCTGCCCGGGGGCAAAGGCATTTGTTAAACTTGGCAACGAATTTCTGAGAAAAAACAGGAAGGTACAATGAGCAGCAAAAACGTGTTGGGCAGAGGGGTGGGGGCATTGTTGCCGGATGACTTGGCTCTTGAGAATGATGGTCGATTTTTTCTATGTGATATCGACAAAATAGCAGCAAACCCGGATCAGCCAAGAAGTTTTTTTGATGAGGAAAAGCTGGGTCAACTGGCCGAGTCCATCCGTGAGCGGGGTATTATCCAGCCTTTGCTTGTTACCAAAAACGGTGGAAACAGGTACACCCTTATCGCCGGTGAAAGGCGCCTTCGGGCCGCCCGCATAGCCGGTGAGGACGAAGTACCGGTGGTTGTCATGGATGGTGGGCCGGACGAAGAAAACCTTGAAATTGCCCTCATCGAAAATATTCAGCGTGACGATTTGAACCCTATTGAAGAGGCAAGGGCATACGCCCGTCTCATCGAGGAATTTCAGCTGACTCAGGAAGAGGTTGGTCGCAGGGTAGGGCGTAAACGCTCAACGATCACCAACGTCCTGAGACTACTTAACCTGCCGGAAACACTTCAAAATGACGTAGCTATATCCCAGATAACGGAAGGACATGCCCGGGTTCTGCTCCGCCTCAAAGAAAACCCTCAACTCATGCAAGAGATCAGGGACCGAATCATCAAAGAAGACCTTTCCGTACGGCAGGCGGAAAACATCTGCCGGCAGACACCGAAACAACAAAAGGTCATCCCGAAATCAAGAGTAAAGGGTGACGAACTTCCCGGCTCTTACTGCCGTGCCTTGTCTACTCAACTGACAAACCACCTGAACACCAAGGTCAGGATTGTTCAGAACGGCGTTCGTGGTAAACTGGAGATTGAATACTACTCATCTGATGATCTTGATCGGCTGATCAGCCTGGTGAGCGATTAGTCCGCCTATTTTACAAGTCGAGGTGGCTGCAGATGCGCTGAGCACCTGAGCAAGCAGGTAAGCGCAGACTCCGATAGTTGCCTTTGCTTGCACAGGTAGCGACAAAGCAGGTGC
>JAYEKB010000126.1:0-15908 GCA_034660835.1 Thermodesulfobacteriota bacterium | reverse complement strand
CCTGTCGCAATGCTTGAAGAAAATTCACACCCAACTGTACGGTGGCCCATTTATTATGGTGCAAAAGTTTTTGGTGTTCCGTTATTTTTGCAGACTCGAATTGTCAGTATCCTTGGCAATGATCGTGTGGATGCTGTCAGGATATCAGATGAAAACGGCAACGAGCGAGAGATTGCCTGTGACGGTGTTCTCTTTACCGGGCAGTTCACACCAGAGTCAAGCCTTGCCCGAATGAGCTATCTTGATCTTGACCAAAAAACCGGCAGTCCTGTCGTCGATAGGTTCGGCCGTTGTTCAGACCCGGCCTATTATGCCGCCGGTAATGTCCTGCTGCAACCTGTCAAGGTAGCTGGAAAATGCTGGCAGAGTGGTCAGAAAACCGCGCAATGGATTGCAAAAGATCTGGCTGGAGGCCTGCCTTAGGGCCTGTGTAAAAATAAACCTTATCCTGGTTCCCAAGCTGGAATTTGGGTACAAGAAAAACGAGAAAAATCCAAACCCAGGCTAATCATTAATCCCGCAAAGAGATTATCTGCCATTCCCTCTGTCTGGCTACCGCTGCCAGCTTTTCATCAGGATCCACCGCAATTGCGGTTTCTACTATTTCCATGAGCGGCAAGTCATTATGTGAATCACTGTAAAAACAACTGCCTGCAAGTGAAACATTGTTTTCCACCAGCCAATTCTCCAACCGCCTCACCTTGCCGTCTTGAAAACAGGGAATACCTTCAATCTCGGCGGTATAACGGCCATTAACAATCTTAGGGTCTGTTGCAAGCAGGTTATCAATGCCAAAGGCCTCCACAATAGGTCGGGTTATAAAGCTACATGTTGCGGTAATCACTAATAAAATATGGCCTTGTTGTTGATGCTGTTTAACCAGGGATTTTGCTTTATCGCCCATCATGGGCCGAATAACTTCCTGCATGAATTCATCATGCAAAATCCGTAATTCTTCCATGGAGTGTTCAGATAGCGGTTTATAACTAAAGGCTGAATATTCGTCCATATCCAGCGTTCCCTGCTTGTACTGCTCAAAAAACTTTGCATTACCGGCTTCATAACTTGCTTTATCAACAATTTTTTTTCTAACGAGAAACTGTCCCCAGCCATAATCACTGTCGCCACTGAGCAGGGTATTATCAAGATCAAATATAGATAGACTCATACGATTGAAGCACAAAAAACATGCTGTATATATTTAATGTGAAAGATTAGAATTTAAGCAGCAAGCTCGCCATTTAATGAATGTTTACCCGCATGGACAATGGTAACCATGGCAATGTCGCCGGGAGTAAAACGATGTACCGGTACAGGCGAAAAATGGACAATATGGTTGCTCCCGGTACGGGATTGAACACTATCCGACTTGAGGCTTTCAACCATCACCTCAACAGTTTGCCCGATAAAATCACGGTTTCGCTGCAAACTGATCTGGTCTTGTCGTTTCTGGAAACGTTGCAGTCGTTCTCCTTTAATCTTCTCATCAACCTTTTCTCCAAAATCAGCGGATCGGGTATTTGGGCGGTCGGAATACTTAAAGGAAAAGGAGCCGTGAAAACGAACTGTCTCCAACAGGTCCATGGTCTCTTCAAAATCCTGATCAGTTTCACCGGGAAAACCGACAATCATATCCGTGCTGATGGCAATTTCAGGGCAAAAGGAGCGCAACGCATCAACTTTTTCCAGATAGAGCTCGCGAGTGTATTTGCGGTGCATCCTTTTCAGGACAGCATTGGATCCCGATTGAACCGGCAGATGAAAATGGGGGCAAAGGGTATCGAGCTCACCAAAGCATCGCATCAGTTTAATTGACAAATCCTGTGGATTGGAAGAAGTAAAACGTAATCGCTCTACTCCAGGTATTCCGGCAACCATTTGCAGGAGATCGGCAAAGCCGGTTTGTTGATCAGCAACCGAATTTGTACAGCCGTAAGAGTTTACATTCTGACCGAGCAGTGTAATTTCTTTCACGCCTTTCTTAACGAGCAATTCGACCTCTTCAAGAATATCGGCTACCGGACGACTGATCTCCCGGCCACGAGTTGCCGGAACAACGCAGTAACTGCAGAAGTTATTGCAGCCCTGCATGATAGTGACAAATTTTCGAAATTCAGGAGCAGCAGGGGAGGGCGGTTGCTCTTTTTCATCGGTCAATATCTTCTGTAAAGGAGGAATGGTGAACGATTTTTCCAGGTCACAGGAAATCTCCCTTCGTGTTTCGTTACGTTCAAGACGAAGCAACATATCTGGCAGTTGATAGATCTGCTGGGTACCAACCACGATATCTACATGGGGCATACGCTTAAAGATCTGTTTGCCTTCCTGCTGGGCAACACAGCCGGCAACTGCGATACGAAGCTCAGGTTGATTTTCCTTCTGCTTTCTGAGCAGACCCAGCAGGCTGAACACTTTTTGTTCTGCCTTGGCACGAATAGAACAGGTGTTCAGAATCACGAGATCAGCATCTTCCTGTTCAGCAACAGAAAGATATCCGGCCTGGGACAGGAGCTGTTCCATGATTTCCGAGTCACGCTCGTTCATCTGACAGCCAAATGTTTTTATAAAAACGTATTTACCCATTAACAATTATTAACAAAATTACGATAAGATAGGATTTCTTTGTCATGTAACGGATTATCCTTGAAAGGACTCAAGTCTTCACAGATTGCATCAAGAAGCTGCCAAAGCTCAGTTGACCTGGACTTGGGCACCAGCAGTCGTACGAGTCCTTGTTTTGCATCAAGCGTGGATAAAACCGCAAGACCATCGTATCCTTCCAAAAGGAAACGAAACAGGCTTATCTGTTCAGGTCTGATTCGAAGGAAAAAAGTCAAAAACAAATCAACCACAATACGCCGGATTAAATATCTTATACTGTAAGTGACGCATCAACATCTCCGATCATATGCTGATATTTGTCGAGCACAGGGGCAACAACCTCATTAAGAAATTCATCCGTCTGCTCTTCAGCGCGGCCTGTAAATTCCAGGTAGTTGCCGATTAAACTTTCCAGTTCATCTTCATCAAAGGGAACCCGATCATCATTTGCCAGCCGTTCAAGAAGATCGTTCTCCACGCCCTGTTCCTTAACTGTTAAACCTGCAGCAACTGAATGCTCACGAATTACCTCGTGCATTTCCTGTCGACTTTGGCCTCGTTCAACGCAGGCCATCAGGATTTTTTCTGTGGCCATAAAGGGAAGTTCTGCTCGAAGATAACGCTCTACCTGTTTCGGGTAAACAACCATATCACTGGTGATGTTAACGTAAAGCTTTAAGATGGCATCAGTAAGTAAAAAGGACTGGGCTATATCCATGCGACGAATAGCCGAGTCGTCCAGGGTACGTTCAAACCACTGGTTGGAGGCTGTAGCTGCAAAGTTTGCGGGCAGACCCATCAGCTTACGAGCAAGGCCTGTCAGGCGCTCGGAGCGCATGGGGTTTCTCTTGTAGGCCATTGCAGAACTTCCGACCTGTTTTTGTGCAAAAGGTTCTTCCTGAACCTTGAGGTTGGAGAGCAGCCGCATATCAACTGCAAACTTATGTGCAGAAGATCCTATACCAGCCAATGTTTCGGCTGTTTTCATGTCTAATTTACGAGGGTAAGTCTGTCCAGTAACGGCAAAAACCGTATCAAAGCCAAGTTTTTTTGACACCAGCCGATCAAGTTCACGAACTTTGGCATGATCACCCTGGAAGAGCTCAATAAAGGTTGCCTGGGTGCCGACTGTTCCCTTGGCACCCCTGGCCTTAACCTGTTGTTCAAGGTTTTCAATATATTCAAGATCCATAATAATATCCTGAATATACAGGGTATTACGCTTGCCAATTGTAGTGGGTTGGGCAGGTTGGTAATGGGTAAAGCCAAGGGTTGCCATATCCTTATAGTCACGGCAAAAATCGGATAGGTTGGCAATAACATTGACCAGTGCTTTTTTAATAAGCTGCAGAGCTTTCTTCTGGATAATCAGGTCAGTGTTGCAGACAACGAATTGAGAAGTGGCTCCAAGGTGAATAATGGCTTCGGCCTTAGGACATTGCAGACCATAGGCATAGACATGGGCCATAACATCATGACGGATTTCCTTCTCCTTGGCAGCAGCAACCTTAAAATCAATGTCATTAATATTACTTCGTAACTCGTCAACCATTTCACGGCTAACAAGCTTAAGGCCCAATTCATGTTGTGCTTCAGCAAGGGCAACCCAGCAACGGCGCCAGTGAGTGAATTTAAACCGCTCGGAAAATAGGGCCTGCATTTCAGGGCTTGTATAACGACTGACCAGAGGCTCCTGGTAAATATCTCGATTCATAGTAACAGCTCCAGAATTAAACTGATGAATTAACTTTAAGAGCAAACAGATTGATTTTACGTTTATTTAAAGAATCAAATAATTAAAGAATGTTATCAAATTATCTTTTAAAAAAGAAAAGCATTAGACCGCAATTCACATGAAAAGTCCACTGCAAACCTGTGTTCCGCAGGCTAATTGCATTCCTTGGGAACACTATTGGGTCCCGGCTTTGTCGGAATGGTAAACCAAAGTATATTATTGAAACATTAGCAATGTCGCATAATATATATTATGTTAAATTGTTTTATATCTCAAGATATCAGGACGTTGGTCTGATTGCAACTGCATGCACCTCTATTCTCTCCCGAGCGCGGAAGGTTGTTTGTTTAATTTTAAAGCCAAGGTCAACGGGTCTTGACGCAACTTCAAACAGTGCAGCCTTAAAGAAACCAATTCCATGGATCCGGCTGCCGTTTATCTGCAGAGAAAATCGTAAATGATCGCGCAGCCTGGTCACCTTTTGCATTCTAATGTTTTTCAATAAAAAAACAGGCTCAGGGTTACCCTGGCCAAATGGTTCCATTAGCTTCATGCTGTGCGCCATTTCTTTGCAGTTATCCTCAGCATTTACAAGCATGTCGATGACAACCCCTCCAGGCTCAGCACCCTGCATCATCTTGCAGACATAGCTGTTAAATTCGTCACTGAACTGGTTGAAAGTTTCAGGAGCAACCGTTAAACCGGCAGCCATTGGGTGTCCACCGAACTGAACGATATAATCATCGCACTTTTTCAGGACTTGAAACAAGTTGAGACCTGGAACGGATCTACCTGAAGCTTTGAGCTTTTTGCTGTCCGGTGCAGTATCTCTGGTGAAAACAAGAACCGGCAATTGATATCGATCAACCACCCTGGCCGCTATGATACCAACCACACCCGGGTGCCAGTTGCTGCCAAATAATACCAACCCTTTCCTTTTGCTATCTACCTGTTGACCGGCCTGTTTCATTGCATCGTCAAGGGCGGTCTTTTCTATTTCCCTGCGTGTATCATTTGCCTGCTCCAGGGCTAAGGCAAGATCCTGTGCTTCTTCGACCTCTCTGCTGAGCAGCAAATCAGCTGCCAGCTGTGGTGTGCCGAGCCTGCCCGCTGCATTGATTCTCGGGGCAAGCCGAAAGGAAATATCCTCTGCAGTAATAACTCCTTCTCCGATTCCTGCTCGTTCACAGAGTGCCCAGATTCCAGGCTTGTTTCTGGAGGTTATTACTTCAAGGCCCGCCTTCACAAGAATCCGGTTGGTATCAACAAGTTTCACTACATCCGCCACAGTGCCTAAGGCGACAAAATCGAGATAATTTTTTAAGTTCGGTACATTTTCCCTTTCCCAGAACCCGTGTTCCACCATTTTTCTGCGAATTGCCATGGCCAGAAAAAAGGCAACCCCTACTCCGGACAGCTCTTTACATTCAAATTTGCAGTCTGCCTGTTTCGGATTAATAATCGCTTGAGCTGGTGGCAATTCACTGGATGGCTGATGATGATCTGTTACAATTACTTTGAACCCTAACTCTTTGGCATACTGAATTTCTTTGTTTGCTGAAATCCCGCAATCAACCGTGATAAGCAATGCCGGCATGGTTACCTTTTCTGCCAAATGCGCAACGGAATTCACACTCAACCCGTATCCTTCGGTCATTCGATTGGGCAGATGAAAAATTACTTCAAGGCCAAGTTTTTTGAGAAAGTCTACTAACAAAACTGTTGCCGTAATTCCGTCAACATCATAATCACCATGAATCACTACCTGGTGTCTTGAGACAACAGCCTCCATGATCAATTCAACCGCAGTTTTCATCCCCTTAAGTCCAAAAGGGGACGGCAGGTCGGCAAGTTTCGGTTCCAGGAAGCTTTTTGCTGCATCTGCAGTCACATAACCTCGCTGATAAAGAAGTTCAGCCAGGATCATCGGAATTTCCAGGTCACAGGCAAGCTCTTTGCAGGTTACAGCTTCTGCATCATGAACCTTGGGCTTGATTATGTATTTTTTATTGTCGCTCAAGTTAATGTTTTTGTTTAATTATTTTTTGTATCTGCATAATTTTTCGTAACTTATAATGATAGCAAATTTGAAATTTTTTCAATAACCAGTTCTTTTTGTTTTCTGTCAAACCAGTTCAAGGCCTTATTTTTTCCAAACCAGGTCATCTGTCGTTTGGCATATCTACGCGTATCACGGATCAAGTACTTAAGCATTGTTTTTCGATCCCACTCACCGGAGAGCAGATTGTTTACGTGACGGTAGCCGATGGACTGCATGGATGGAAGTTCCGCTGAATAGCCCATTTGATGAAGCTTTTCAACTTCTTCAATTAACCCTTGTTCTATCATTATATTGCTTCGTTCTTCAATACGTTGATACAGTTCTTCGCGTTCACAGGTAAGTGCTACCTGGTATACCCTGTTGAAGTGGATCCCCTGCCCTTCTTCTTTCTGCTCCTTGAGCAACTCTGACCATGTCCTGCCTGAAGTTAAATATATCTCAAGTCCGCGCAGCAGCCGCTGGCTGTCATTTTTATGAATTCTTCTACCTGATGCGGGATCAATTCTGCACAGTTCTGCATGCAACACCTCCCGCCCCTCGTCTTTCATACGGTGCTGTAAGCGGTGTCGTATCTCCTGATCCGTCGGCATGGCTGCAAACAACCCGTTGAACAGGGCTTTCTGGTAGAGACCGGTGCCTCCTGTCAAGAGTACTGTCCGCTTACGGCCAGCTATAGAATCAATCGATTTTAGTCCATCGCGTACAAACCGGGCTGCATCATACTGTTCATCAGGATTAACAACATCAATGAGATGATGGCGAACCATGGCCTGTTCTTTCAGGCTTGGCTTTGCCGTACCTATATCCATGTATCGGTAGACCTGCATGGAGTCCATGCTGACGATTTCACAGTCAAAGCGTTCAACAAGCTGCAGGGAAAGAGACGTCTTGCCAATGGCAGTCGGCCCGACAAGGACAATTACAGGACAGTCAATGGTACGCGATTTTAAGATGTCCATCAGTCAAAACAGATCATTGGCGACAAACGTTCTGCAAGTTTTTTTCCTATACCGTCAACCCGGGTAAGGGCTTCAAGTCCTGAAATCTTGCCATGTTCCCTTCTGAGAGAAATAATATCTTCCGCCCTTTGCTTTCCAATGCCGGACAGCATCGTCATGCTATAAAAATCAGCCCGGTTAATCGGCAGGGGCAAGTCAAAAAATAGAGATAGCCGAGGTGGCGTATCAGCGCAGGAAGTCTCTGCTGATATTTTAACACGATCAAGACCGGGAGAGCCGTCTACTCCTTTTGCAGTACGGGCAACAACCGGAAACTTCCGACCTTCTGACGGGAGTTGATAATAGTCGCAGGATTGAAGTTCCGATTTTGGTGCAAACCAGCCTGTCAGCAAGATTCCTGCCCCTAACGCAAAAAGGACAAGCACGCGCTTGTCCTTCTCTTTCCCACTATTCTGTTCATTCATTAACTCAAACTGCTGTCTGTTTATCTTTCATCAATTTATAGTTAATGGCATCCACCAGGGCCTGCCAGCTGGCCTCGATAATATTGATGGACACACCGACAGTTCCCCATTGACTGGTTTTGTCCCTGCTCTCCACAAGCACCCGCACCTTAGCTTCCGTACCATGCTGACCGGACAGGACCCGCACCTTGTAGTCAATGAGTTCCATTTCCTCAAGGCTGGGATAAAAACGAGTCAAAGCCTTGCGTATGGCCTTATCCAGTGCATTTACAGGGCCATCGCCCAGGGACGCGGTATGCACTTCATTACCCTCCACATAGAGCCGAATAGTTGCCTCGGTGAACGGGGGCTTATCCATGCGGTACTTATTATTCATTACCCGAAACCCTTCAAAGGTAAAGAAGTTGGGATGCATACCCATGGCTCGCCGCATGAGCAATTCAAAACTTGCCTCTGCTCCCTCATACTGGAAGCCCTGATTTTCCAGGTCCTTGAGTTTTTTGATAATCGAGGCCATGGCCGGATCATCTCCATCCAGTTTAATACCGTATTTTTTAGCCTTATGCAGGACATTGGACTTGCCGGCCTGGTCGGATATCAGGATGCGCCGGACATTGCCCACTTTTTCGGGTTCAATATGCTCGTAGGTAAGTGGATTGCGCTGCACCGCACTTACATGAATGCCTCCCTTATGAGCAAAGGCTGACTCCCCGACATAAGGCTGGTAGCGATTATGAGGCAGGTTAGCAAGCTCATTGACCAAGCGGGATGTGGAATAGAGTTTGTCGATTTTCTTACCCACCTCGGCCTCCATCCCCATTTTAAAAATTACGGATGGGATAATGGAGGTCAAATTTGCATTACCGCAGCGTTCGCCATAACCATTAATGGTTCCCTGCACCTGGGTTGCTCCCATTGAGACGCCGATCAGGGCATTGGCGACAGCAGTTTCGGAATCGTTATGTGGATGAATACCGATCGCGGCATCACTCCCCTGCTCTTTCAGAAATTTTTTCACACGTTCGATGATAGGGGGAATCTCATGGGGCAAGGTGCCGCCATTGGTGTCGCAGAGAACAAGTGTTTCTGCGCTGCCTGCAATAGCACGGCCCAAGGTGGCCAGGCAGTACTCGCGATTTTTCTTGAACCCGTCAAAAAAATGTTCTGCATCGTAGATCAGGTGTTTCACCCTGGGCCGCAGGTAAGCCAGGGAATCTTCAATGATCTGCAGGTTGTCTTCCAGTTCAATGCGCAGGGCATCGTGCACATGGATATCCCAGCTCTTGCCGAAAATTGTGATGGCCGGAGTTTTTGCGGCCAACATAGCCTGCAGATTGGGATCCTTTTCAGGAGGATTTTGAAAATGACGGGTTGAACCAAACGCAGTGAGTTTGGCATGTCTGAGTTCAACACCCTTCATCTTTTCAAAATACTCAACTGCAAGCGGATTGGAGCCGGGCCAGCCTCCCTCGATGTAATCAATGCCGAGTTTATCTAACTGTTTTGTGATCCGAACCTTGTCGTCAACCGACAGGTTGAAATTCTCGGCCTGGGTTCCATCCCGCAGCGTAGTGTCGTAAAACTCTATTGTCTGTGTCATATTTTTTACTCCTACTCTTCCTCAAGGGGCATGTTTTCTTTATCCAGAGCAAAGGCAGAGTGCAATGACCGCACGGCAAGCTCGGTGTATTTCTCAGCAACAATGCAGGAAACCTTGATCTCTGAAGTAGAAATCATCATCATATTAATTCCCTCATTCGCCATGATCTGAAACATTGTTGATGCGATACCTGAATGATTGCGCATGCCCACACCGACAATGGAAATCTTGACAATGGATTCATCTCCGGTCACTGATTCAGCACCGATTTCCTCGGCAACCTTTTTCAGCATTTCCATGGTACGGGCATAGTCATTGCGCATAACCGTAAAGGTCATATCGGTCAAATGACCTTCCCGTGTATTCTGGATGATCATGTCGACAAGAATACCGGCATCGGAAATTGGCAGAAAAATTTTCGCGGCAATGCCCGGCTGATCCGGAACCTTTTTAATGGTGATACGTGCCTCATTCTTATTATAGGTAATGCCTGAAACCAGCATTGATTCCATAATCTTATCCTCCTCAACAACCCAGGTGCCTTCTTTATCTGAAAATGTGGAACGAACATGCAGCGGAACTTTGTACCGTTTAGCAAGCCCGACAGAGCGAATTTCCAGGACCTTGGCTCCGAGACTGGCCAGCTCCAGCATTTCGTCATAGGTGATCATGTCAATTTTTCGCGCCTGAGCACAGATGTTGGGGTCAGTGGTATACACTCCCTCAACATCGGTAAAAATCTCACAGACATCCGCTGAAAGCGCTGCAGCCAGGGCCACGGCTGTGGTATCAGACCCCCCCCGGCCCAGGGTAGTGATGTCACCGCTGTCGGTTACCCCCTGGAAACCGGCAACAGTAATAACCTTGCCTTCATCCAGATGTTTTTGGATAAGCTCGGTGTCTATTTCCCGGATCCGAGCCTTGGTATGCATGTCATCTGTGTGAATGCATACCTGGTCGCCAAGCAGGGAGACGGCATCACTGCCTGCAGCCTTCATGGCCATTGCAAAGAGTGAGATCGTTACCTGTTCTCCGGTTGACAACAGCATATCCATTTCACGCAGGTCAGGTCTATCCTGGATATCACCGGCCAGCCCCAGTAACCTGTCAGTTTCACCAGACATGGCAGAGAGCACCACAACTACCTGGTGTCCCTGTTCTTGATACGTAAGCACCCTTTTGGCTACGTTTCGTATTTTTTCCGTGGAGCCCACCGAGGTGCCACCGTATTTTTGTACTATCAGCGCCATGGTAATTCCAAAATAACTTAATAAAATATATAATTATCTACATTCTGCATTCGCTGGTATGTAAATTATCAGAGAAAAATATTACATACTCTGGTAAAAAGCTGAATTTATAAATTTATAACGTATTCTTAAATTTGCAAGCTCAATTAACAGCTGGTTAGATTTCTACCGGATATTCAAGATACGCCATGAAAGCCGACCCCCTTCATATTGTCCTGGTAGAACCGGAAATACCGCCTAACACCGGTTCTATTGCCCGGCTTTGCGGAGCAACCGATTCGATACTGGACCTTGTTCATCCGCTGGGTTTCAGCACCGATGACAAGCATCTTAAACGGGCAGGCCTTGATTACTGGCCCCATGTCAGTATTAAACACTGGCAGAACTTTGATGAGTTTCTGAGCAGCCAGGATGAACGCAGGTTATTCTTCCTGACAACCAAGGTTGACCGTCCCTATTACCAGGCATCATTCAGCCCTGGTGATTGCCTGATATTTGGACGGGAAACCAAGGGTCTGGATGAAGAAATTCTTGCGCTGTATAAAGACCGCTGTTATACCATCCCGATGATGAACTCACACATCCGCAGCCTCAACCTGGCCATGAGCGCAGGGATTGTCCTGTACGAAGCATTACGCCAGCTGGAAAATGACAGCTGACCGCCATGGCTTCTGACAAGTTCTGACCATAGTCATAATAGATAATAATAATTTATGATCATCATGTAGTTATTTCACGCCGAGACGCAAAGTTATTTATTGTTTTTTTCTTTGCGCCTTTGCGTCTTGGCGTGAGACATTTTTTTATGAATAAAGGAGAAAAACATGCCTGATAGAATTTATAATTTCAGTCCCGGACCAGCCACCCTGCCCTACCCTGTTCTTGAAGAGGCGGCAAAAGATATTGTCAACTTTAATGACAAGGGAATCGGCCTGATTGAGCTCAGTCACCGCTCCAGGGAGTTCATGGCGGTTGCCGAGGAAACCGAAGCCCTGGTCCGTGAGCTGCTGGCAGTCCCTGATAACTACAAGGTGCTGTTTCTGCAGGGTGGTGCATCATCTCAGTTCTTTATGATCCCCATGAACCTGCTCGGTGGTGGCAAAAAAGCTACCTATCTTAATACAGGTGTCTGGTCAAAAAAAGCGATCAAAGAGGCTAAGCTTTTTGGCGAGGTTGAAGTTGCCTTTTCCAGTGACGATACCAGTTTTAACCGGGTTCCCGAAGATGATGAGTATACAGTAGCTCCGGACTCCGAGTATCTGTATCTTGTTTCCAATAACACCATCTACGGTACCCAGTTTGCTCAATTTCCTGAAAAGGATGCCATGCTGGTCTGTGATATGTCCTCGGATATTTTTTCCAGGCCCCTGGATGTTTCTAAATTCGGCATCATCTTTGCCGGTGCCCAGAAGAACATGGGACCAGCCGGAGTAACCGTGGTCATCATCCGTGAAGACCTGCTGGCCAAAACCCCTGACAAGGTGCCCACCATGCTGCGTTATCAGACCCATGCCGACAAAGGTTCCATGTTCAACACCCCGCCGACCTTTTCCGTTTACTGTGTGGGACGGGTCATGAACTGGCTGAAAGAACAAGGTGGTGTCTCTGCCATGGAGAAACGCAATCAGGAAAAAGCCGCCCTTCTTTACGATGCTATTGATGAAGGAGATTTTTACCGGGGTCATGCTGAAAAAGAATCCAGATCATTGATGAACATTGCCTTTAATCTTCCCACACCTGAACTGGAGGCACAATTTATTGCCGAGGCAGCTGCAATCGGCCTGGATGGACTCAAGGGCCATCGTTCCATCGGCGGATGCCGCGCCTCCATCTACAACGCCTTTCCAAGAGAAGGTGTTGTAAGTCTGGTTAACTTTATGACGAAATTTTCTCGGAAAAACAAATAGATATCTGACGAATCCTTTTTGAACCACAGAGAGCACATCGTATATTTTTGAATTGAATTCTCTGTGTCCTCTGTGCTCTCTGTGGTGATATTTCTTTTTCCTTTTCTACACAACATGCATTACGAAGGCAACATCATCCGTCCTCCGAGTGAGGCCAACGCCATTATCCTGCAGGTGACCACCGGTTGCTCTCATAACCGATGTACGTTCTGCGGTGCGTATCGGGAACAGAAGTTTCGGATCAAGGATGATGCTGTTGTGGACAGCGATCTTGATTTTGCAGCCAACTACTGCAGCAGACAAAAAACCGTTTTTCTGGCTGACGGCGATGCTCTGGTTATTCCCCAACAGCGGTTGCTGCATCTCTTTAGCCGTATACACAAAAAACTGCCATGGGTGCGCCGTATCAGCCTGTATGCAAACTGTCGGGACATACTCAATCGTTCGCCCAAAGAACTTGCTGAACTGAAGGCGGCTGGACTGGGCAGAATATACATGGGTCTTGAAAGCGGTCATAACAAGACTTTGGCAGCAATCAACAAAGGTGCCACCGCCTCAGAGATGATCCTTGCCGGTTGCCGGGTAAAAGAGGCGGGCATCTTTCTGTCAGTGACCTGCCTGCTGGGCATTGCCGGCATCCGTTATTCGCTGCAGCACGCAACCGATACAGCGGCAGTGCTTAATACGATGCAGCCGAGCCAGATTGCAGTGCTGACCCTGATGCTGCTGGACAACACCGAACTTGGTCAGACGGCAGCAGCAGGCAGTTTTCAGCTGCCTGACAAACTTGGTCTGTTCCAGGAACTTCGTACCCTGATCGCGGGATTGGAAGTTCCAAGGTGCCAGTTTCAGGCTAACCATGCCTCCAACTACTTCATCCTTGACGGCCGTCTGCCCAGGGATAAGGATAATTTTCAGGCAACCATTGACGAGGCTATTGCAGGTAGTCTTGATCTGAAACCTGAGACACTACGCGGATTGTAGCAATGAGTTTTGACGAAAAAAAAACCGACCTGAAAAACCTGACCCAGGATGAACTTGTCGAATTTGTTGAATCTCTTGGCCAGCCGGCCTTTCGCGGCCGCCAGATCCTGTCCTGGATTTATAAGCCTTCCATTACAGATTTTGACCAGATGACCGATCTGGCCAAGGAATTTCGGAAAATCCTGGTTGAACATGCGTATATGAGCAGCTTTACTGATCCCATCACCGAGATCTCCGGGGATGGCGCAGTGAAATTAGGGTTCAAGCTGAATGATGGTTTTATCATTGAATCGGTGCTGATCCCGGAAGAGGACCGCAATACCATCTGTGTATCCTCACAGGCCGGTTGTGCCATGGGTTGTCGTTTCTGTGTTACAGGAACCATGGGTTTTACACGCAATCTGAGCCGGGCCGAGATCGTTAATCAGGTCTGTGCAGTACGCGATTGGATACTGGACCATGAAGGTGAGAATGGTAAAAAACTAACCAATATTGTCTTCATGGGCATGGGCGAACCGCTGGCTAACCTGGAAAATCTGCTGGGTGCCCTATCCATACTTACCGAACAACGGGGACTGGATTTTTCCTCCCGTAGAGTCACGGTCTCCACCTGTGGACTGGTGCCGCAAATGTTGGAGTTAGGTTCGCAGACTAAAGTAAACATGGCCATATCTCTGCATGCAGCGGATAATGAAACCCGCAGCCGCTTGATGCCGATAAATGACCGCTATCCTCTTGAAGAACTTCTTGAGGCCTGCAAACATTACCCACAGAAAAAAAGACAACGTGTAATGTTTGAATATACCCTGCTGGCAGGAATTAATGATTCCGATAAAACCGCCCGCATGCTCGCCACCCTGCTCCGTGACATTCCATGCAAAATAAATCTGTTGTCTATGAACGAAGCCGGAGGGCAGCAGTACACCAGTCCGCCCAGGGAGCGGGTGCTGCAATTCCAGAAAATATTAAGGGACGCGGGCTATACGGTATTTATTCGTAAGAGCAGGGGTGCGGATATTTCTGCTGCCTGTGGTCAACTGGCAGGAAAGGAGAATCAGGTATAAGGTGTCAGATATCAGGCTATAGCTGTAAAAAAATCAGTAGAGTTGCCTATGGGGATTCCTCTATTCAAGTGACCCCTAACGCCCAACAACAATTCCCCGCTCTTCCAGTGCTGTTCTATACGCCCATTTATTTATTGCTGCCCTGAATTTTTTCTGCAGTTTTTTCTCTTCAATAACCTTCCAGGTACAGTCGACAATAGCTGCCGCTATTTTCTCCTTAGGCGCATTGTCTGCAAACTCTATTGTTCCGTCCTCATTGAGTTCATAGAACTTATTAACAGGATCAAGCACAGAATATTCATCCAGGTGATCAACAATTTTCTGTTTCAATTGAACAAGCTGAGATTTTTTGATCTTCTTGCGAACGACCAGGATATAAAGCTCCATGAATTCTTTTAAGGCAATTTCCAGGTTGGAAAAATATTCTCCTTTTTTAACGACAGTAGAAGAATTGTCCTGGGCAGGTTCTGACCTGGTTACAGGTTCGGCATTGAACTGCCCAATTTCATATGTTGCGGCATTTGACTGCAGTAAGCCGAGAAGCCTGTTATAATCGTCATCAGATGGGCTGAGCCCACCGGTTCCCCAGGAATAAGAGCCTCCCTTGCGCTCTCCCTGGTGGAGAAAAAGTATGCCGCCGTCATCGTGTTCCTGCAGGTCAACATCAATAAAGCCAGAAAACTTTTTTTGTCTGAGGCGAAAAAAAAGGTCCGGTAGGGAAATATCCGAAGTTTTAATCTTGGCTTTAACTCGTTGGAAGGAAGGTATCTGCCCCCAGAAAAAAATCGAGCTGGGATCAAGGTAATAGATTGTTACAAGAAAATTTTTCATGGACAGAGATTGCCTGACAGGTTCCAGGCTCTGTGAAACCTGAGCTTGTTCTCCGTTATCCTGTATAATACTGCAAATGATTTCCTGTTCATCAAAATAGACCAGTATTTCCCGGTCTGCTGATCGGCAATAAAAACACCCCGAGCCAATTTCACCCTGCAGATGTTCAATAAACTTATCAATATGGAGATAATAGCTGTTTAACCCGGTTAAAAATGGTTTTTCTTTTGGGATGAGCATTCATTGGCCCCTGAACTTATCGCTTAATTAAACGTAACTATTCAGGAGAACCCCATCTTGGGTGATCAGGTCTCCTCACATAGGCGTTGACACCGCTTTGCTGTTATAGATTTGTTGACCTGCTTTACCCCAGGTAGCGAAGACTCCGATATGGAGCACATCTGAACAGTTACATTCCGAGGTGGGCGCAGATTTTTTGTACTAACCTGAA
>JAYEKB010000125.1:0-4086 GCA_034660835.1 Thermodesulfobacteriota bacterium | reverse complement strand
GGCATAGGCAACTATAGCCTACTCCTGCGCTCAGCGCATCTGCAGCCGCCTCGACTTGTGAAATAAGCGGGTTAGATGACAACACCGCAAAAATAAAGCATCGTTATTTTGAGGATTTTGTTCTTTGCGGATCGCCGGAAGTTTTGTCAATCCTGGACACTGATAGAGAGAAAACGGGGAAGATAGCGCTCCAGGGTCTCTTCTATAACAAGATCCGGCTGATAAATTTCCATTAAAGCTGCAAGATTGTTGCTGCTGAAGAATTCCAGTGTCGCCTTATCATAATACTGCCAGATGTAGAGCACTTCTCCAAAACTCTCACCCATAAACGGCTTGAGATGATTAAAAAACGAATCATGCAATACCAGAACCCGTAACTTCCCGGATTGTTTCTCTGAATAAAACGGTTTCAACTGCCGCAGAGTTAGAAGATTGGTCAGCTGTGGGCCCAGCTCTTTCCGTACGCTGATAAAATCTCGGCGCTCAAGAATTGGTCTTTTTTCTACAATAGACTTCCTGCGGCCCATCATCAGGGCCAGATCACCACCAATGTACTCTCCCCACATCGGTGCGAATTGAAAGCTGTCCGGAACCTGAAAATCAGGAAACAAAGATTGTGTCCGTTCCATAATGGCCTGATAGGCGAGGTAGGCTCCCTGGTAATTCCAATGGGTATCACTTTTATCATACAGACGCATCATGGATTTCCCCTGGCTGAGCCGTGACCTGATATCGAGGAAGGTTTGTCCAGCCTTTTGGGGCCTTACGGCAAGTAATTGATCAAGCCGGCTTGCTTTTTTACCCTGCAGATAGTGGAGCGGCAGATATTCCGGATAGATACTCTGTTTATTCGGTGCAACCAAAAAAATATACGCAGCACCCCGCTTCTTAAACCATTCCTCCTTTTGACTGAGTTTACGCCAAAACAATTGTTCATCCTCTTTTGAAAATCGTACGTCTCCTTTAAGGTCATCTATACTCCGCTCACCTGAGAAATAATACCAGCCATCTCTCCCTTCAACCACAACCGGAACCCCACTTATCCCAAAACGCTTTCTTACTTCCCGCTGGTAACGATGGATCAACCACTCCCGCAGACCAAAATGATCCTGGAAATAATCATCAAAGGCACGGCTGAATCCGGTTATCGAATCCTGCCTGGTTATCGAAGGAAATGGTTGCAACTCTCTTTTTTCTACCTCAGAATAAAATATATCTTTCCCCGCGAGCCATGTCAGAAGCGGTGCAGACAGGGCAACAAGAAAGATAAGAATAATGGCCGAGTCAACCAGCCTGTTTCGGGTCGGAGTTAGATTCATGGAATCAAAATTGAAAATAGAGAAAAGGATGATAGGCCTGGGCCGCGATACTGATCAGAACAAAATAAAGCAGTGTTCCAAACAGGGTCAAACGGCCAAGGGCCACTGTACTCATTGCAGGCAGGCTGCCGAAAACCGGTACACTCCACTGCTGTACCTTGTCTGCCAGCCGGCGAAGCAGGCCATATACGGGCAGAGCCAGCAACAATCCGGTAATCAATTGAGTCGTTAAAAGACGATCTGCTGCCGGGGAGAGAAAAAATGTATGGTTTATCATTCCCTGGCTGCCGGCCATGATCTGGATAAACTGCCAGCCGGCCTCCATGGAAGGACTTCTGAAAATAACCCAGCCAATAATCACCACAAGTGTTGTGTATAGCCAGCCCATCCCCTGGAGGAACACTGAGTTTTGTCGCAGGGGGACAAGACGCTCCAGCACCAGAAAAATTCCGTGCCAGAGCCCCCAGACAATAAAGGTCCAGCTCGCCCCATGCCAGAGGCCGCAGAGCAGGAATACGATGAGCAGATTGGCCAGCGTCCGTCCGGTACCCTTTCTGCTGCCACCTAAGGGGATATACAAATAATCCCTCAGCCAGGTGGACAATGAAATATGCCAGCGTCGCCAGAATTCTCGTATGGAACGGGAAATATATGGATACCTGAAGTTTTCCGGCAGGTTAAAACCAAACATTTTACCCAGGCCGATGGCCATATCTGAATACCCTGAGAAATCGTAATAAATCTGCAGCGTAAAACAGATGGCCCCCAGCCAGGCATCTCCCATGGAAAGTTCCTGCAGCGGCAGGTTGAAAATGTCATCTGCTTTCACCCCGAGCGGATCAGCCAGCAGGACTTTTTTTGACAATCCAAAAACAAACCGTTCCGCTCCGCCGGCAAAGCCTCTGATACTCACCGTGCGGCGCACCAGCTGTTTGGCGATATCGTGATAGCGGACAATGGGTCCTGCAATCAACTGGGGAAACATTGAGATATAGAGACCACAATTGAGCAACCGCTGCTCGGCCGGAGCAACACGGCGATAGACATCTATCAGATAGGAGATGGCCTGAAAGGTAAAAAAAGAAATACCCGCAGGCAGATGGATGGCACCCGTCTGCCAGGGTTCTGTCCCGGCAAAGACAAATATCGGCGTAAGGGCATCAAGGGTGAAATGCAGGTATTTGAAAATAAAAAGCGGCAGCAGGTTGATAAGAATCCCAAGCGCAAGCAGCATTTTTTGCCCGGCACCGGAACTCTTTTCAAGACGGCGGCCTATATAAAAAGTTGCCAGAATGGAGGAGAGCAGCAACAGAAGATAAACGCCTTCACCCCAGAGGTAAAAGAGCAGGCTGGCAGCAAAAAGAACGTGGTTACGATATTTTTTACCCGCAAAAAATGTTCCTGCAAGAACGAGAGGAAGAAACAAAAAGAGAAAGGTCACCGAGCTGAAAATCATGACACAAGCAGCCGAGGATCTGTCAGGTGATAAATAATTGCGTTCAAGAGGGGGAAAGTCGCTGAGAAATGAATAGTGTCATGCCCCTGAAAACTGGGATGCATCCAGCAGTAAACATGCTGCCGCATGCTATCATAAAAAAGTGCAAACCAAACAAAAATCTACCCTACCCGTTTGTCACTCGACCGGCAATCAAAAATCACGGGTTTCCCGTTATTCAATCAACTGGTTAGCCTATTTTTTTGCGATCTATTATTAAACTCCTCAAAAACGAAAGTTTCTGTTGCCGGTTAACTGTATAAGTTCGGAATATCAAAGCTATAAACACTGAGCATTTTGTAGCGGCATAACTAAAAAAAAGTGAGGAGCGGTTCCTGTTTTTTTAATTCCTGCAGAGAGTAGTGTGTCCCACGCCAGTCAATGCCCTGGTTCCTGATGGTTGTCCATACTGCTTTGATCACTGTGTAAACAATGAGATAGGGAGTTAACAAAGACCAGAGGAGCAAGCCGGGGCCGCCTTTAACGGCCCTTGCATTAAAGAAAAAGACAGCAAAACGGCATAGGACGGCGAGCCCAAATAAAAACCTGGCCGGCCCCTGGGCCAGAAGCAGTCCCCAAAACGGGACAATGTTCATAACGATAATCCCGACAAGACCTGCTGCAACATAACTAACTCGGTAACCGTAGAGGGCAAAGATATTCTTCATCAAGCCACGGATCATCTCAGCAATAGTTTCATACCACCGGACCTGGACAAAATCTCCGCCGAGCAGGCAGTCCTGGGTAAACCCCTGCTGCTTGACCTTCTTGCCCAGCATGATATCGTCGATGGGGTGCATTTTCAGGGCACCATGACCGCCCAGTTTCCAGTAGGTTCTGCTGAGGATCATGTTAAAGGCGCCCACTCCGATAAAGCTCCTGCTGCCCGGCGTGCTGACATTCCAGGGTCTGAGCAGAAGAAAAAAACCACCCAGAGCATCGGTCACCATTGCATTGAGCAGACCACCTTGCGCCACATTACGGAAAATCAGGCAGAGGTGGTCCAGTTTCTCATCAACAAAGTAAGCCACGGCCCGACAAAGGGTGGACGGCTCCATCACAACATCGGCATCGGTGAAGAGCAGGATTTCACCCCGGGCCTGTTTGGCCCCCCAATAGAGGGCATGATTTTTTCCAAGCCAACCCGTGGGGAGTTCCGTTATCTGTGCCAGACGAATCTCCGGAAACTCCTGTCCCATTTTCCGGAGAAGCTCAAAAGTTCCGTCCGCGGAACGGTCATCGACAATAATGATCTCTCGGTTCGGGTAGTCC
>JAYEKB010000124.1:0-4110 GCA_034660835.1 Thermodesulfobacteriota bacterium | reverse complement strand
GTCGCATCGGCTTGCCTTCGGTGAACACTTTGCAAATTTAAAGTAGGGAATAATGCGCAATTTTATCATATGATTTACAGAGGTTACCTTAAAATGAGCAAAGTGTTCATGAAATATGCGGGTTAGATAACACCGGGTGTGTTTTCTCGTGAACAGGCAATCATGACACCTTTTTTTCTCTGCAGAGGCGCAGAGAACACAGAGTTTTTCTTTTTAATTTGTTGTCTCTGCGGTGAATTTTTTATTCATCTGATACATTTTCCCAACCGGCTTTCACTACGCAACGAGGTAACCAGAGCAAGGTTCTCCGGGTGACCATAAGTTGTATGATCCGTATACCGTACATCTGAAACCATATCCTTTTTGTTCTACAATTCCACGATATCATCAAACAGATCAGCATGTTCCCGGATCTTATCACAGTTGCCGATGGTTGCCCGGAAGCTGTTATCCTGCAGCTTTTGAAAAAGCGGCGAATAACCTTGCATTGTGTCCACCGTGGTGTCAACAATCTCTCCAATCCGCTGTAACTTATACTCCGGTGTGATGCCGGACAGGTACTCGTTTCGGGCGGTAAGTCCCCGGGCGGCAGGTCCCTGGTGGGGGTTAAAGGAGCCATAGGTGCCGATGATCAACTGGTCCAGCTCCGGCCTGCTCATTTCGAGATCCTGTACGGAATCTGCAATCGAATTATAGGCTTCATAGGTCTTGCTTATCTGCGGGTCACGGTAGCTGACAAGGCCGAAGTTGCCGGTGATATGGTTAAACTGGACAAAGCAGCCGTAGGCACCACCGACCTGCCGTACGGTGTTCCAGAGGTAGTCACGGGATAACCAGGTTTTAAGGACTTCAAAATGGCCGTTGTAGTTGTTTTGGCCACTAAACAGGTTGCAGCCCTGCACATTGTACACAACCTCGGCAGAGGTGCAGAAAGCCTGGTTACGGGGCAGTGCAGGAAAGGTAATTGTAGCAGCATGATTGAAGCTGTTGTGCAGGGAGTTACCGACATTTTGGGCGAGCGATTTAAATTGCTCAAGATAAGGTCCTGCACCGGTTACGGATATTTTGAGTCCTTTGGCTTGAAAAACAAGATCACGCAATGCTGTAAGCTTCCCGATAAATACTTCCTCTAAGGTATCATAATTAGAGGCAAGGTTTTTGAGTTCCAGATAGGCGGTTGCACCGCTCACGTATTCGTTGATCATTCCGGCCTGGCTTAACTGGGCAAAGACCCGGCTGGATGCAATCCCGTACCCTTCGCTCTGTACGCTATGCTCTGCCCAGGCAAATTCTCGCTGCACAATTTCTTTAATTCGCTGCCGGTTGTTGAGATCCAGGTCAGCAAATACTTCACGAATAATTTCCACGGATTGAGGGAGATGTCCGGCCAACGCCTTTATCTGGAACCAAAGTACGGGCTGCAGTTGAGAGTTGTCCTTGATACTTACATGCGTAGAAAAGGAATGACTGAAGCCACCGGTATAGATATTGATATCCTTGGCAAAACGGATGTAATCACGTTTGGTGGTACCGATTTCGGTGGCTATGGTTGCAAACAAATCCAGCCAGGGCAGCAGGTCCACCCCAATGGCTGAACAGTCCAGGCCGAAATCCATGTACATAATGGAGTTGGTATCCAGTTCATTAACCATGATGGCGGCAGTGTCTCCCTTATCAATCCTGACCTTGTGGTATTTGGGAGTACGATCAAGATCGTTGCGGGAGAGCCGGGGCAGCAGGGCAAGAGTCTGTTCATCATTTGGAGTGTGCTGAAGTTGTAACAGCTCACCGGTTCTGGCTACCAGGTCTTGCTGTTCCTGACTGTTCAGCGACGCCTCAAAGGCCGTAAGACGTTGCTGTTCTTCCTGCATGGCTCGGCCCATTTTGTCCGGGTCCGGTGTCAGGGTAACAACCACGGTGGCCTTGTTCTCCAGCAGATACTCCTGGATGAGGTGTTCAAAGTAGCCTTCTTCAAGGGCCTGTTTCCGTATATCAGCAAACAGTTCTTCAATCTGCAGTGCCTCAAAAGGGTCTGTACCGTGCTTTAGCGCGGGCAGAGCCTTGCTGATCAGGTCAAGGCCGCGCTGAGCCTTGTTCAGCTCTTCACGTACGGAGAATTCATACTTGTTGAGTTCTGATAAAATAAGGTCCTGCTCAATACCATCACCGGCCATGGCACCAAGGGATTGGTTGTACAGCTCAAGAAACCGGTCGCGTTTGTCAGCATCACAGCCAACAAGATAGGTCATCATAAAGGTTTTATAACAGGAGCTTGGTAGGAATAATCCACCGAAATCCTTACATAATCCTTCTTCTATGATGGCTTTCTTGAGCGGGGAGGCATCGGAGTTGTAGAGGATATTGGCTATGATCTGAAAGGCGGCATTGCGTTTTCGGTCCAGCACGGTGCCGACGGCGGAACCCACCGCAAAAAATGTTTTACCGGCAAGTTCACTGCCGGGCTGGACACCGTAGCTGTCTTCGATAAAGACAGGTTCGCTAATATCATACCCTCGGACAATAGCCGCCTGTTCACCGGGCTGATCATATTTGCTGAAAAAATTATCCTGAACCGCGGCAAGCTCGCGGTTAAGATCCGCATCACCGTAGAAAAAGAGCATACCATTAGAGGGGTGATAATGACGTTTGTGAAAAGCAACAAACTGCTCATAGCTGAGATCAGGAATGTTTTTTGGATCGCCACCGGATTCATGGGCATAGGTGGATTCAGGCATCAGGCCGCGGAAGGTATGATGAAAGATGGCACGGATGGGGTCTGAAAAAGCGCCCTTCATCTCGTTAAATACCACCCCCTGGTACTGGAGGGGCGAATCCATGGACTCTTTATGGTAATGCCAGCCTTCCTGTTCAAAGGTGGTTTGCTCCAGGAGTGGATTTAAGCTGACATCACAGTAAACGTCCATGATATTGAAGTATTCAGTCATGTTCCTGGTGGCAAAGGGATACCAGGTCGTGTCGGAGCCGGTCATGGCGTTTAAGAATGTCATCAGGCCGCCCTTGTTGATCTCCCCGAACACGTCGTGAACCGGATATTTTTTTGAGCCCATGAGCACGGAATGTTCAAGGATATGGGCAACTCCGGTGGAATCTTCGGGCACGGTCTGAAAGGCCATGCAAAAAGTCTTGTTGGGATCATCATTTTTGATAGCCAGGGTGGGGGTACCGAGCAGCTGGTGCTTAAAGAGGTACACGGTGGAGTTGATTTCGGAAATGTGCTCCATGCGTTGCAGAAGAAAGCCGTGATAAGTGGATCCGATTGTATAGTCAGTCATTGTTTATTAGTTTACAGTTAGTGGTAGAAGGAAAAAGAGTGAAAAGGAACAGGGAAGAGGAAAAGATAGTTCGTGGACCTTTTCCCTCTTCCCTTTTAAAATTGTTTATGCGAATCAAGCAGCAAGGTGACCGGGCCGGAGTTAACCAGGCTGACCTTCATCATGGCCTGGAACTCACCACTTTCCGTTGTGATGCCAAAGTTGTCAACAGCTGCAATAAAGTCCAGGTAGAGGTTGTTAGCTGTCTCCGGCGGCGCAGCCGATGACCAGGAGGGGCGACGTCCCTTGCGACAGTCTCCAAGCAGTGTGAACTGGGATACTATCAGCATGGCCCCGCCGGTATCAAGCAGGGAACGATTCATTTTCCCCTCATTGTCTTCAAAGATACGCAGGTTGACGATTTTCTCGGCAAGCCAGGAAACGTCCCGTTGCTCATCATCGCTGTGTACGCCCAGCAGGACCAGCAGTCCCGGGCCGATGGCACCGGTCTCGCGCCCGTCAACAGTCACCCGGGCAGATGCAACACGTTGGATAACAGCTCTCATAATTTGATCACTGTATCATGTTCTGTGCTGAAAACAAAGACTTGCAGAGGAATATTTATTCACTGCGGTGAGGATCCATGTTGTGGTTCAGGTACTGAATAATTGCCACAGCAACAAGAGCTGCTGTTTCCGCCCGCAGGATGCGCGGGCCAAGAGACACGGTACTGAACTCAAGATTACGGGCCAGGGAAACCTCATCAGGATGAAAACCACCTTCCGGGCCAATGAGCAGGAGGGTAGGGTGGTTGTCGCGCAGCAGGGCAGGGGAGAGC
>JAYEKB010000123.1:0-4116 GCA_034660835.1 Thermodesulfobacteriota bacterium | reverse complement strand
CGCATCGGCTTGCCTTCGGTGAACACTTTGCAAATTTAAAGTAGGGAATAATGCGCAATTTTATCATATGATTTACAGAGGTTACCTTAAAATGAGCAAAGTGTTCATGAAATATGCGGGTTAGTTTCCCGTCGTAGGCGGCTGACTTTAAGCTGACACCTGATACCTGACCCCTAATACTTTTTGAAAAAAATGATACGATCACAACTAAAAGAACTGGTGGACCACTGTTTCACCAAGGGTGTTGAACAGGGATTCTGGACCGATGCCGGAGCAGGTCTCTATAATGTTGAGGTTCCTCGTCATGAAGGGCAGGGCGATTATGCAACCAACCTGGCCCTGGTGGTTGCAGGCAAGGAAAAATGCAACCCGCGCGAAGTTGCAGATAAGCTGGTTGAACTGCTTAAAACCGATGACATCCTGCTGGACAAGGTGGAGATTGCCGGACCCGGTTTTGTGAACCTGTTCCTCAAACCTTCCATCTGGAGTTCCGTCCTGACACCCATTGATACGCAGGGTGAACGATTCGGCTTGAGCAATATCGGCAACAACATGAAGGTGATGGTGGAGTTTGTCAGTGCCAATCCCACCGGTCCTTTGAGCGTCGGCCATGGCCGCGGCGCAATTTTAGGTGATACCATTGCCCGGTTGCTTGATGCCACCGGTTATAATGTAACCCGTGAATATTATTTCAACGATGCCGGTCGCCAGATGCGTGTTTTGGGCGGTTCCCTGCAGGCCCGTTACCTGGAGTTGCTGGATCTGGCCAGTGAATTCCCTGAAGACGGCTACCAGGGAGATTACCTGTACGATATTGGACGGGTCATGATCGAAAAAGCGGGTGATAAATATAAAGAAGCTGACCTGGATCTGTTTCGCAAACGTGCCCAGGCTGCCATCTTTGCTGGTATAGATGCTACCTTAAAACGTATCGGTATCATTTTTGATTCTTATTTTAATGAGCATACCCTGTACGAAGAGGGGCTGATCGACGATGTTGTGGACAAGCTCCGTGCCAAGGGGCTGGTTTATGAAAAAGATGATGCCACCTGGTTCAAGAGTACCGAGTTTGGACAGGATAAGGATCGGGTCATCATCAAAAGTACGGGTGAACCAACCTACCGGCTGCCGGATATTGCCTACCATCGGGAAAAGTTCCGACGCGGTTTTGAGTGGATGATTGATATCTTTGGTGCCGACCATATTGCAACGGTTCCTGATGTCATGGCCGGGGTAGAAGCACTGGGGTATGACAATTCCAAGATTAAGGTGATCCTGCACCAGTTTGTTACCTTGCTGCGGGATGGTAAGCAGGTTAAAATGTCTACCCGCAAGGCCACCTTTGTTACCGTGGATGAACTGGTTGATGAGGTGGGAACGGATGCACTCAGGTTTTTTTTCCTTTTGCGCAAACCCGACTCCCAGCTGGAATTCGACCTGGAGATAGCCACGGCGCAGAGCCAGGAAAACCCGGTCTATTATGTCCAGTATGGCCATGCACGCTTATGCTCCATTGAACGTATGGCAGCTGACAGGGGTGTCAGTATACCGGAGCTTGCAGATGTTGATCTTACTCGTCTTCAGGAACCTGAAGAATATCAGCTGCTCAAGACCCTGGCAGACTATCCGGGCATGGTAGCTGGTGCTGCCCGGGATCTTGCCCCGCACCGGGTTATTTTTTACCTGATGGAGCTGGCTGGACATTTTCATTCCTATTACAATAAGCATAAGGTTATCACCGATGATGAGCAGTTGTCCGGTGCCCGCCTCCGTCTGTGCAAAGGTGTTAAAACCGTACTGGCAAACGGACTACATCTTGTGGGTCTGACTGCTCCTGATACGATGTAACAACAGGCAATGGCTCGAAAAAAGAAACCAGCAACGCGCAAAAAAAGAAAAACAGCCAAGAGATTTCGCTTTCAGCTTAGCCTGGCCGGTGTTGCAGGCATTGCTGTTGTCGCATTTTGTCTATTTCTCTGGATGTTTTTGTTGGGGATCTGGGCAGGGCAGACAATCCTGCTTCCTTCAGCTTCGTCCGGCAATACGAAAACCGCCGGGCATGCTTCATCAAATGAACAGCCGGTAAAGATATTGAAACCGGAAGGAAAGAAAAGTCCTGTTAAATTGAAGTAATTGATTTGTTGACAATAGCCATGCTATCACTTTGATATCACGATGGAAACAGCAGAGCACTTGACCTGTTGCACCCAAAGAGGTAGACTACGCTGTTCTTATGAATAATTGCAAACAAGTAAAACAAACAGGCCGTATTCGTCCTGCCCTTATGGGAGATGTAAAGACAATCCATGGCCTGTTACAGCAATTTGCCGATAAAGGTCTTTTGCTGGGACGCTCGATCAGTTCCCTCTATGATCAACTGCGTGACTTCATCGTTTATGATGATGATGGCATTAAGGGAGTCTGTGCCCTTCATATCTGTTGGGATAATCTGGCCGAGGTTCGTTCCCTTGCTGTTGCCGACAATATGCAGGGCAGGGGAATAGGCAAAATGCTGGTTTCTTCCTGTCTGGATGAGGCCATGAATCTTGAAATAGACAAGGTATTTGTCCTCACCTACCAGGCCGGGTTTTTTCGAAAATTGCAGTTTTCCGATATAGAAAAAAATGAATTGCCCCATAAAATCTGGAGTGACTGCTTGCAGTGTCCGAAATTTCCTGATTGTGATGAAGAGGCATTGATTTGGAGCAAAACGATTTCTGAAAAGTAACATACTGTTTTTTGTGGAACCAGCCAGGTTCCAGGTACGGAGATATATAAATGATAGGTAAAGCATTAACCAAGGTATTTGGCAGTAAAAACGATCGTGAGATCAAAGAACTGCGCAAGATCGTCGTCAGGATCAATGCTCTGGAGCCCTCTGTTGAGCCGCTCAGCGATGATGAATTACGAGGAAAAACCGTTGAATTTCGTGAGCGGGTTGCCGGGGGAGAATCCCTGGACGCTCTTCTGCCCGAGGCCTTTGCAGTTTGTCGGGAGGCGGGCAAGCGAGTTCTTGGCGAACGGTTGTACGATGTACAGCTCATTGGTGCCATTGTCCTGCACCAGGGTAGAATTGCGGAGATGAAGACCGGTGAAGGTAAAACCCTGACCTCAACCGCTGCCGTTTATCTCAATGCCTTATCCGGTAAAGGCGTACACCTTGTTACTGTCAACGATTATCTGGCTTCTCGAGATGTGGAGTGGATGGGCAGGGTGTATAACTTTTTAGGTTTGACTACTGGTGCTATTCTCCATGATATGGATGATGAGGACCGCAGGGCAGCGTATGCAGCCGATGTGACCTATGGTACCAACAACGAGTTTGGTTTTGACTATCTGCGAGATAACATGAAGTTTGATACGGCGGATTTTTGTCAGCGAGGGTTCAACTATGCCATCGTAGATGAGGTCGATTCCATTCTCATTGACGAGGCCCGTACCCCGCTCATCATCTCCGGTCCGGCGGAAATGTCTACGGACATGTATCTCAAGGTTGACCGGATCATGAAGCATTTCAAGGAAGACGAGCATTATACCAAGGATGAAAAGGCCCGGCAGTCCATGCTCACCGATGAAGGCGTAATGCTTGGTGAAGAACTCCTGGGTGTGGAAAATCTGTATGATCCACGCAATATCAATCAACTGCACCACATTAACCAGGCCCTTAAGGCCCATGTTCTGTTTCAGCGTGATGTAGACTATATCGTTAAGAACGGCGAGGTTGTCATTGTTGATGAGTTTACCGGCCGGACCATGGAAGGCCGTCGTTACTCGGACGGTTTGCACCAGGCTCTGGAGGCAAAGGAAGGGGTCAAGATTGAGAAGGAAAATCAGACCCTGGCCTCGATTACCTTTCAGAACTACTTTCGCATGTACGATAAGCTGGCCGGCATGACCGGTACAGCTGACACGGAAGCACCGGAGTTTAAGAAAATCTATAACTTAGATGTCGTTATCATCCCCACCAACCAGGATATGATTCGGGACGACTACGCCGATGTGATCTACAAAAACCAGAAGGCGAAATACCGGGCCATTGTCCAGGAAATTAAAGATTTGCACGAAAAGGGGCAGCCGGTGCTGGTTGGTACCATCTCCATTGACGTGTCGGAAAAG
>JAYEKB010000122.1:0-4133 GCA_034660835.1 Thermodesulfobacteriota bacterium | reverse complement strand
CCTGCTCCTGCAGCGACAAAGCAGGTGCGGTCGCATCGGCTTGCCTTCGGTGAACACTTTGCAAATTTAAAGTAGGGAATAATGCACAATTTTATCATATGATTTACAGAGGTTACCTTAAAATGAGTAAAGTGTTCATGAAATATGCGGGATAGGATGGTTCCGAGTTGTTAAAGTCGAACTGGTTCTTTAAGATGTATTAATCAGGTTACATTCGGAAATGACATCAAATAAATCAAAACAGGACCTGCTTTCAGCCCGTCACAGAGCAGCAGTCTCCATAGGTGTAAACATTGCCTTGGCCGTGGGCAAGGGTGTGGCCGGGGTGGCCTCTTCTTCCACTGCCCTGATTGGGGATGCCATAAATTCGGCCACGGATGTGCTGGCTTCCTTTGCCGCCTTTGTCGGTCTCTGGGTTGCAGGTCGTGAGCACCCTTCTTTTCCCTATGGTTTATACAAGGCAGAGACTGTTGCCACCCTGGTCACCTCAATTGCTATTATCGTTGCCGCCTATGAAATCGGTCGCCAGGCCATTTTTGGTGCGGAACGGCTGCCCGATGTGGCCATTGCCCTGCCGGTGGCAGCTGTTTCGCTGATTGTGTCCCTGCTCTTCGGCCTGTACCAGTCGCGGGAGGGAAAACGGCTCAACTCACCGGCCCTGAAGGCAGATGCCAGGGATTACCTGACTGATGCCCTGTCTACGGGGGTAGTCTTTATAGGATTGCTGGCCACTAAATTCGGTTATGCGGTAGATCGCTGGGCAGCAGTTGTGGTGTCACTTTTTGTTTTCCGCGCCGGATCAGCACTGCTGGTTACAGCTTTGAAAGATTTGTTGGATGCCTCCATTGACCGTGAAACCGAGCGGGAAATTATCCAGATGGTAGAACAGCACCCACGAATCAGCCGGGTTAAGCAGTGCTTAAGTCGAACAGCCGGAGGACGGTATATAGTGGATATGGATGTAGTCATGCATACACCATCACACCGGATTGCCGACCATGTCGCAGATCGCTTGGAAGAGCTTATCCCGCAGAAGTTTCCTCTGGTGGTCATGGCCCGCATCCGCCCTCATTATAGTGCTGATACTGTTGTCAGGCGATTGACTCCTGTAACCAGACCGGAAGGCGAGCCTTCACCTCATTTTGTTCGATCGCCCTGGTTTTTAATCGAAACCATTGACACCGCAAAGCCAAAGGTACTTAAAAGGGAATTTGTTGAAAATCAGCATGCCGATGCGGAGAGGAAGAAAGGATTGCTGGTCGGAAATTGGCTGCTGTCACTCAAACCGGATGAGGTCATTGTCCCGGATGGCCATAACGGCACGGCAGTCGTGTTGCTGCGTGAAGCAGGGGTGGAAATCCGATCTGCAGCAAGCTGAATTGATGTGGTACTTTTTTTCCTGCCTGCAGAGGTATCCGGTTTTCCACCTGATATTGTTGATGATACGAAACAAATCGTATGGTGAATGTACAAGTGATTGCAACATAAATTAATTTTTTTGTTTATTTTATCCCGGCTTTATAAGAAAATAACCTAATGATTCAAAATTCGTGCATCATAAAAAAACAGAAATTGCCGATTTAGGTTGGAAGTAAACAGGATCGTTAGGATATGAGTAAAGTCACGCCAAAAAAAGATAGCAGTGAAAAATCGTTGGGTGAAGATTTTCTTTTCATGAAGTCTAAAGCTGATGACAACGAGGAGCACCACAAAAAGACATCTCCCGTCTATTCCCTGTTGGGGGATAAGAATGTTGTCTTGATTGCTATTGATGACCACAAGGAAATCGATGAGGCTGAACTGCATGGATTTCGCAGAACAGTGGCTGAGATGCAATGGCTGCTGGTGGTACTGGTGATCCTGTGTATGAAGCTTCCCGGAATGGTTGTGCCGCATCCTGAGATCCTCCTGATCACCTTGGGGCTGTTTGTCGCCTTTATCTGTTTTGTTCATTATATCTGGCGCAGTCATGGCGAAAAGCGGTGGAAGCTGGCTTTAAATATCTGGGCCATGGTTTTTTTCATTACCGCTGTCGTCTGGCAGACCGGTTCGCTGGCAAGCCCTTTGCTGCCCCTTTATTTCCTTGTTGTAATTTTGTCCGCCACTACCATGGGCATGCTGACTACCATGCTCGAGACGGCATTGATAACAGTCTGTTATGTCCTGCTGGCGGCGTCGAGTTCCGGCAGTCTCCAGGATGGTTTCAGCAGTTTTCATCTTGGAGATTTACCCGGGCCGGTTATTCAACTTTTCCTGCTATGGTTTGTGGCTTATTTTGTTTCTCTTATTTCCTGGGAATCAGAAAAAGCTAAAGAAAAAATTCGCCGGTTGTCCCGTACCGATCAGTTGACAGGTCTGTGGAACATGAAGATGCTGCTGATTTTCATGCAGCGTGAGCATCATCGTTCCCTGCTTGAGAAACACCAATTTTCTATTATGATGATCGATGCGGATAATCTCAAGAAGGTCAACGATACCTATGGTCATGATGCGGGTACCATGCTGATCGTGCATATAGCAGAGACCATGCGCTCCGAGTTACGCGAAGCTGATATGCTGGCCCGCTTTGGCGGGGATGAGTTTGTGGCCTTCCTCCCTGAAACCAATTGCAACGAGGCGTTACAGCTCGCGGAAGTCATGCGTCACAAGATTGCCGATTCTACCTTGCTCTACGAGGAGACTCCCATCAAAATAAAAGTGAGCATTGGTATTGCCTGTTTTCCCCGTCATGGTCAGGAGCTTTCTCAGATTATGAAAATGGCGGATAAGGCCCTGTACAGGAGCAAACGGCATGGCAAAAATCAGAGTACGGTATATCAACTGCTGGAGGAGACTGGAAGACGGACAGCAGCTCCAGTGGAGTAATGATATGTTTGACTACAACCTGAATCCTGCACGGGTTAATAGTTCCGGAATAGATCAAAGGTGTGCGCAGACTGCTCCCTTTTTCGACCCTTACCAGCCGTATCAATACCTATTTTGAGGGTCGCTTTACCCGGTCGCTCGGACGGCTTCCGCACAGCTCTGCAACAGAGCCTGGAGTCGTCGCTGCGCAGTGCGCTTTTAATTATCAAGCTGGTCGTACCACTCTACATTTTGGCTGATACCCTGCTCTATTTTGACCTGCTTCGGCATCTTACCTTTTTATTTGCCCCCATCACCGCTTACCTTGATCTTCCCGCTGAAGCGGCCATGGCCGTTGCCGCTGGTATTCTCCTTAATCTGTATGCGGCTATTGCCTTTGCCGCACCACTGGGGCTGACCCCATACCAGTGGACCATACTTGCCGTTTTCCTGGGAGTTTGTCATTCCCTGATTGTGGAATGCGCTGTTATGAAACGGTTGGGAGTCTCCTCTGTATACTCTGTTGTCCTGCGGGGAGTTATGGCTTTTGTCACGGTCGTGCCCGTGATGATCATGCCTGCATCGTTTTTCGGTAGCAGGGTGGAACAGGGAACAGCAGTGCTTACACAGTATGACAGCTTCCAGGTGATGCTGATTGCGTCACTGGGCAATGCTCTACTACTCTCCATCAAGATTATTGTCTTGATAGCAGGGATTATTTTTTTCATGGACTGGCTGAAATCAACCCGGATCATGAAAGAGTATGCCAACAGGGTGAACTCTTCTTTTTCCATTATTGTTGGACAGTTGCTCGGTATCACCTACGGCGCAGGTATCCTGATCCGGGAAGTTGATGCCGGTCACCTGGGCCGGAGAGATGTCTTTTTCATTGCCACCTTTCTGATGATCTGCCACTCTATAATCGAAGATGCCCTGATATTTGTGATTTTTGGGGCCAATTACTGGGTTATTGTCGGAGTCCGCGTGGCCGCAGCATTTATCATCAGTTTTTCTTTCCTCTATCTTTTTTCTACGGTTCTGCCCGTGCAGCGTGTGGTTAAGGGTGTGAAGTTGTGACACGAAGATAAGATTACTCAAGATCAGGTTGACACTGTACAAAGCAGATAATATACTGATTACAAACAATTACGATCACTATTTCGGTAAATATTCGGGTTAGTGCCCGATTGGTACCCAAACCACTACGTTGTAAATGTTTGGGTAGTGCCACAGGTTCGCTCAAGCCGGCTTGAGAGCTATATTGAGTCATATGCGAACAAGCCGGATCG
>JAYEKB010000121.1:0-4160 GCA_034660835.1 Thermodesulfobacteriota bacterium | reverse complement strand
CCGCATATTTCATGAACACTTTGCTCATTTTAAGGTAACCTCTGTAAATCATATGATAAAATTGTGCATTATTCCCTACTTTAAATTTGCAAAGTGTTCACCGAAGGCAAGCCGATGCGACCGCACCTGCTTTGTCGCTGCAGGAGCAGGCATAGGCAACTATCGGAGTCTGCGCTTACCTGCCTACTCCTGCGCTCAGCGCATCTGCAGCCGCCTCGACTTGTGAAATATGCGGGCTAATTCATGAGATTTCTTTACAATTGAAAACAAAATGAAAAAAACAGCAATTATTTTTCCCGGACAGGGATCACAGTATATCGGCATGGGCAGGGAGTTTATTAAGGCCGACCCCGAGGCGGCCGCTCTCATGGAGATGGCTGAACAGGTCTCCGGTTCTCCTTTACGCCGGTTGTGCTTTGACGGCCCTATGGAAGACCTGACTCGGGCTCTCCACCTGCAGCCTGCACTGACTGCTATTAATCTAATATGCTACCAGCAGATGTGCCGGGCACTGCCCGATTTTACTCCTGCCTATGTTGGCGGCCATTCGCTGGGCGAATGTTCCGCCCTTTATGCAGCCGGAGTGCTTTCGGCCGAAGATACCATGGCTCTGGTTACGAGACGTGGCGAATTTATTGAGCGGGAAGGTGCTGCCAATCCCGGGGGCATGCAAGCCGTTATTGGGTTGAGTATTGAAAAAGTTGAAGACTTGCTTGATTGTTATGATGGAGCGGGAACAGTTGTGGTGGCCAATCATAATTCTGAAAAGCAGGTTATTATATCCGGTGATATTGAAGGACTGGATGGATTGAACCGGCTCTGCAAGGATCAAGGGGCCAGAGTTATTCCATTGCAGGTATCCGTAGCCAATCATAGTCCCCTGATAGCAGGTGCTGTAGAGGATTTTGCAGCATATATGGAGACGCTCACCTTTAATAAGCCGCAGGTCCCGATTCTCTTTAATGTTACTGCCGCCCTTGAGCAGAATCCGTCAGCCATACGCGGGATTATGGCCCGTCAGATAGTCTCCCGTGTGCGCTGGTTTGAATCCAGCAACATCATGATTAATGATGGTGTGGAGGTCTTTATAGAACTTGGACCCAAAAATGTGCTGACAGGCCTGATGAAAAAGATTCTACCCCGCAAAAGTCCAATTACCCGCCTGCAGGCAGACACCCCGGAATTACTGAAAAAGGCGGTTGCTGCTATTACGGGATGATATCAGATCTTTGCCTGAACTTGCTGATGATATCGATTTACTAACGAGTCATTTGGGATCCAGAAGAAAAAAAATAGGGGATAGATCACGTTTACGTTTCAAGGAATGATCAAACTGCCCGGTTGATCCACGTTTAAAGAAAGAGAGAGGAGGGGAGAGCTTGCATAAGCTCTCCCCTTTTTTTGTCAGGTATTTGTGTACCTATTCAGGAGAACATCATTTTTTATAGAGATGGAGTTCAGTGCGGCGGAACAAAGACGCCGGCCGGCCAGGAGGGTGTCGAGATGGGTTCGCCGAAATTATACTGAATCAAACGGTTGCGCAGTTCCAGTAGTTGGTTAACCAGCCGGGCCTCTACCTTGCTGTAGGCCTCCTCGTCGTCGACACGTTTGATCACGATGCCGAGTAGTTCGGTAATGGCATTGCCCACCGAATTTTGGCTGATAGTGACGATCAGCCGCCCGAGGTCGTCTCGGTAGATGAGCTGTTTATAAGCCGGTCGCCAACGGATTTCATTGGCAAATTTGGGGTCTTCCAGCACTTGGAGACGCAGAATGCGGGCCGCCCGGTGGAATTCGCTATTGAACAACAGTATGTCTTCTACCTGGTCCGGATAGGTTGCCTCAGCTGGCACCTGGGTGTTATCTGAGGCAACCAGGGTGAAGAAGGCGCGGTAAAAATCGAGAAAACCCTTGAGGACCATGTCGTATTCCTTCCAGAAGCGTCCTGAGTCCAATGCGTCGAGCCCGCCCTGCACCTCCCAGCTGGGCAGTCCCTGCGGGTAGCCGGTGATCTTGATCTGAGCCTGATCCGGTGCCAGGGGACGCAGAATCTCAAGATCAAGGACCTCGAGGAAGCGCAGGTAGACATCATGGAGATAGAGCAGGAAGATACCGTTGTTCCCGCTGTCGGTGAGATTGGGGTTGTCGTCGGCAGCCACAGGTGCGGCCGCAAGATCATCGTTGTCGAAAACCATGAAGTGATTGTGGATCATTCGGATGCTCGGTACGCCGGGCTTTCCCAGCGGCCAGGTGGCATCAAGGCTTGCCTCGCCGCAGAAGAGCAGGTATTGCTCCGGATCGGGATACTTTTCACACATGTAGCGAAAGGTAACCTGGGTCATACGGCTGAAGACCATTCTTTCCCGCTTGTTGAGCTGGTCACGTCGTACCGGACGGCCAAGAGGATCAAGGATGCGCTGCGAGCTGTCATGGATGATCGAGGTATCGAAAAGATTGGAGTGGCCGATAGCCTTGCGGTAGAGAAGAAAATCCTCGGGTGTGCGCAATAGACCGTTTTCCCGCGCCAGGTGACGGAGGTTGCAGGGGCTGTTGAAGAATTCGGTTGGCGTTACTCCCTCGGGAATATCCAGGGGGAGACGGCGGTGCGGCGTCGTGACCAGGCGTGGTTGACTGTTCATGGCTTTTCTCCGGAATAAGGGTAATGCAATGAGAAAAAATCTCACCGTTTTAGATCAACAAAAAAGGCCCCTCCCGAATAAACGGGAGGGGCCTTACTTTACGCGTTAATTAATTTGCTTGCAAATTAATCTTCCTCAAGGGCTTTGAAGCGGCCTTTCAGGAACTTCCATGCCTTTTCAACATCCTTTTGCGAGGCTGCCATAAGTTCATCGCAGTGCTCGGGATTGGCCATCTTGAGCATCCGGTAGCGGTTTTCGTTCAAAGCATAATCCGCAAACTTAATGGTCGGCTCCTTGGAGTCGATGATCAGCGGGTTTTTGCCTGCCTCTTCCAGCTCCGGGTTGTAGCGGTACAGCGGCCAGTGACCGCAGGCCACAGCTTTTTTCTGCTGCTCCAGACCAAAGGCCAGGTTCAGCCCGTGGTTGATGCAGTGGGAGTAGGCAATAATGATGGAAGGTCCGTCATAGGCTTCTGCCTCGTTCACTGCCTTAATCAGCTGCAGCGGATCGGAACCAAGGGCTACTCTGGCAACATATACATTACCGTAGGTGGAGAAGATCATACCCATGTCCTTCTTGGGCATTTTTTTGCCACCGGCTGCAAACTGGGCAACAGCAGCACGCGGGGTGGACTTTGACATCTGGCCACCTGTATTGGAGTACACCTCAGTGTCCAGAACCAGCACGTTGATGTTTTCGCCGGATGCCAGCACATGATCCAGGCCGCCATAGCCGATATCATAGGCCCAGCCGTCACCACCAAAGACCCAGCAGGATTTCTTGACCAGGTAGTCGGCAACCGGCAGCAGACGCTTGGCAGTCAGGCTTGCGCTCCCTTCCAGTTTTTCCTTCAGAGCTGAAACCCGCCCGCGTTGGGCTTCGATTTCTTCCTGAGTTTTCTGGCTGGCCTTAAGTAACTCGTTGGCCATTTTCTTGGTGATCAGTTTTTCTGCAGCAGCTTCTGCAAGCAGTTCTGAAGCCTGACCGGCCAGTTTATTTACAGCCTGGCGCATACCAAGGCCATACTCTGCATTATCCTCAAACAGGGAGTTGGACCATGTCGGTCCACGTCCATCTTCGCGCTTGCAATAAGGCGTGGTGGGCAGGTTGCCGCCGTAGATGGAAGAACAGCCGGTGGCGTTGGCAATCATCATCCGATCGCCGAACAACTGGGTAACCAGTTTAACATAGGGAGTCTCACCGCAGCCTGCACAGGCACCGGAGAACTCAAACAGCGGCCGAAGGAACTGGCTGCCCTTGATGGTGGCCGGGTTGATTAACGCGGTATCGACTTCCGGCAGGTTCATGAAGGTCTTCCAGTTTTTGGACTCGCGATTCCGCAGAGCCACGCTGTTCGGCTCCATATGCAGGGCTCGTTCGTCGGTTTTCTTACCGGCTTTGTCTTTCTTGCGCGCCGGACAGACACTAACGCACAGGGTACAGCCCACACAGTCTTCGGTGGACACCTGGATTGGGCAAGGATTTCAAGGGAATGAAGTTTACCATCCAGGTGTCCACCGA
>JAYEKB010000120.1:2261-16122 GCA_034660835.1 Thermodesulfobacteriota bacterium | reverse complement strand
AGTGTTCACCGAAGGCAAGCCGATGCGACCGCACCTGCTTTGTCACTGCAGGAGCAGGCATAGGCAACTATAGCCTACTCCTGCGCTCAGCGCATCTGCAGCCGCCTCGACTTGTGAAATATGCGGGCTGATGTCACAACCTTGGTGCCACAAGAATGCATCACGTAGTTGTACGTCATAATAGGAACAGTTGTCAACAATATGTTTTTTCTTGAAAAAGGTTGCATTTTAGTGGTAGATAAACTGTAGAATATAATTTTAGTATTGTTCCCTCCTTCCATTGCAAAATATAGTCTTTAAATTAAGACAGTTACAAGCCGGTCAACCATCGGAGTATCGTATGAGAAAATTACCGTCTTTTGTGTTCTACTGTCTGCTTATCGTTTTATCGGCAGTACTTACAGCCTGTTCATCGCTAACCACTACAGAGAATTTCGGTACGAGCCGTTCACCACAAGTCTATACCGATTGTGAATATGATCAAATCCGGGAAAATCAGATAATTCCTGTTGAATCTGAACAGGACCTGGAAGAAGAACTTGCAGGCCTGGCAAAATCAGGTGACTGGAAAGCCGACGGTTCCAGCCTTAACATAATTCCTGGACAGGTTGTTTATGATTTCCCCGTTACTATCAACAAGCAGGTAGAATTTTATTTAGACCTGTTCCAGAATAAACAAAAAAAATATTTCAAGCGCTGGCTGGCACGGTCTGGAAAATACCTGCCCGCTATCCACCACGAACTGAGGAATGCCGGTCTGCCCCAGGATCTTGTCTACCTGGCCATGATCGAATCCGGCTTTAATCCCTCTGCCTATTCCCACGCCCATGCTGCCGGCCTGTGGCAATTTATCCGGGGGACTGGTCGTAACTATGGGTTGCGTATTGATTCCTGGGTGGATGAACGGCGTGAGCCTGAAAAAGCAACCAAGGCAGCGATCGCCTACTTAGGCGTCCTGTACGAACGATTCCGGGACTGGCACCTGGCTGTAGCCGCCTATAATGCCGGCGAGGGCAAGATTGAACGGGCCATAAAAAAATACAATACCCGGGATTTCTGGAAACTGGCGCAGCATAAATACCTGCGCCTGGAAACCAAACGTTATGTGCCCAAGCTGATTGCGGCCATTTTAATTGCCCGCAACCCGGAACATTACGGTTTTACTGACATTGACTACCACCAACCTGTCCGGTACGACCTGATCAAAGTACCCCCGCGTACTGATCTCAGAGCAATTGCTGTCAGTGGCTCCACCACGGTTAAAAAAATCCGCAAACTCAACAACGAACTGCGAAAAAATCAGACTCCGCCGACAAGCGGGTCCTATGCGCTCAAAATTCCTGCCGGCAGTTATGACATGGTTGCCGCCAACCTGACCAGACTGCATCCGATGGTCACCACCGGCTACAAAACCCATAAAGTTCGCAAAGGTGACACCATTGGCCGTATCAGCAAGCGGTACAGGGTAAGCATGACGACCCTGCTCAAGGCCAATAAACTGCACACCTCAAAGCTGAAAATCGGTCAACGGCTGCGTATCCCCTACAAGACGACCAAGTATGTCCTGTTGAAAGAGGGACAGACACCCAAAGATTACTATGCATCAGCATCTAACAACGGTCGCATGGTCCTCCATGAACTCTCCAGGGGAGAAACCCTGTCCAAGATTTCCAAACGTTATAATGTGCCGGTTGAATTAATCGTCCAGTGGAACGACATAACTGATGTTCGCAGGATACGAGCAGGAAACCAGCTGGCCATTTACCTTGATCAGGATACTACATCACCTCAGGTTGCCTCGACACCAGCACCTTCTGCTGCAACAACCATTTTCCTGGCAGATGTCAAAAAACGTAAACCCGTTGCAGGTAATAAAGGTGAAAAAGCTCGCAAACAGGATACGGTCATCAGTTATTACAAGGTGCGCAACGGCGATTCCCTGTGGTCCATTGCAAAAAAATTCCGGGTTTCTGCACGTGATATCAGGCAATGGAACGGCCTGCGCAATAACATGATTCATCCCGGCAAAAAGCTTAAAATAATTGATAGTTAACAGTTGATAGTTGATAGTGAAAAATGCTTAAACCTGCTGCAGAATTCATGTCCCAAGGGTGCCTTGAAAAATTAGATATTTCGTTCGAGTTCAGGTAAGCGAGCTTACGAGACTCCGGGTAATCGGGCAAAATAGCAATTTTTCAAGGTGGCCTCGAGTTAATGTTATCAAATTGTAACCATCCCTTATCAACTTTCAACTTTCAACTTTCAACTCTTTTCTGCCTTCTGCTCCTTGCCGCACCAGTTTACGCAGAGACACCTCAAAACTCTGCAGATCAGCGCACACACACCTTCACTGTCCGCCCGGCACAGCAACAGATTATGCTCACCGGTTTCACCCGGGCCCGGGCCACCCTCGATATCATCCCGGAAACTGCAGGCCGCTGCCTGGAAATAACTGCAAATATTGGCGAAACCATTGGAAATAACGGCGTCTTTGCTGTTGTTGACTCCACCCTGGTCCGCCTTGACCTGAAGGCAAACAGCGTCAGCCGCAAGCAGATACAGCGTAACCTTCGCTTTGAAACGCAACAGGTGAAGCGTTACCAACAGCTGCACACCTCAAAATCATCTTCCCGGGCCCGGCTGGATGAACAGGAGTTGCTTCTGGACCAATCCAGACTGAAACTGGACCAGCTGCAGGTTGAGGCAGAGCGCCTGCAGGAACTTTTGTCCCGCCATACCATCAAAGCCCCGCCCGGCTGGCTGATAATGGAACGGCACGTTGAACCCGGTCAGTGGGTAGCAGGCGGCAGGATCCTTGCCAAAGCAGGAGACTACCGTACTCTGATTGTTCCGCTGGCTGTTACTCCCTCCCAGCTGCGCAGCCTGCAACGGGAAAAATCCATCCCCTTACACCTGCCTGGAGAAAAAATCGACGGCCGCGCAAGCCTGTACCGAATTTCTCCTGGATTTGATCCGGTCACCCGCAAAATTAAGATTGAAATCCTCCTTGACCCGCAAACCTATGATACCCTCTCCCTGAAGCGGGGTGGCGTACGGGTGGAGGTTCCGGTTCGGATTCCTGATCCCATGCATGGTTTGCTGGTACCTGAACGTGCTGTTGTAGAGCGTTACGAGGAAAGCTGGCTTACCAGGGAAAACGGCGAACAGGTTCAAATTATTGTTCTGGGCCCTGCGAACGGTCCGGATGACAATCTGCAATGGCTGCGCATCACCTCGCCTGAAATCAAAGCCGGCGACAGTTTCAAGCTCCCTGCAGCTCCGTAAAACATCGTGACTTCCTTTATCCGATTCACCCTGAGCCAGCGGGTTCTACTCAACCTCTTTTTTGTGCTGCTCATGGTTGTCGGGGCATGGGCCATGCTCCGTTCTCCGGTAGAACGCTATCCCAACATCCACTTCGGCAAGGTGTATATCGACACCTTTTACCCCGGCGGTTCCCCCCGTGATGTTGAAGCTCTTGTCACCCGCGTGATAGAAGATGCGCTGGATGATCTTGATGATGTGGAATATATCATGTCCCACTCCTACCGGGAACGCTCTTCCATCCTGGTAAAATTTCTTGATGATACGGATTACGAAACCGGCTTTGACGAGCTGCGGTTCAAAGTCCAGGGTATCCTGCAGGACTTGCCCACGGAAATCGACCCGCCAAAATTCAACTATCTGGATGTCAATGACTGGTTTCCTGCTATCTCGGTCAACGTACTCGGTGATCGTTCCAACCGTACTTTGACCCTGATTGCCGAAGACCTCAAACCCCGTCTTGCCCGTATTGGCGGGCTGAAAGAGATCAAGCTTGTCGGCGAATACGTGCGTGAACTCCATGTCCTGCTTGATCCCGCCCGTATGCAGAGGATCGGCATTACCTTTGATCAGGCGGCGGCAGCTCTGGCCCGAGCCAATATTATTGTCCCGGCCGGAGATTTTATTACCCGGGGCAACGAATTGATGATTCGGGTGGACGAACGGTTCCGCAGCCGGGACCAGATCATGCAGACTATTCTGCGAACCGACGGGGACGGTTCATTTGTCAGGATCTCCGATATTGCTGAGGACGCATTTCTCTCCCACCGCAAGCCATTTATTATCTCCTCGGTCAACGGTGAAGACTGCGTCAGCCTGCAGCTTATCAAGACACGCAAGGGTAATGCCATCCGGATTGCCGCTGAGGTCAGACAAATCATTGGTGACAATCAGGACCGGTACAAGGCAGAAGGCGTTCAACTGACCCTGACCCAGGATTCCACGGTCAAGATAAAAGATTCCATCCGGGTCCTGGGGATCAACCTGCTGCTTGGAGTTATTCTGGTATCGCTGCTTATCTGGGCAGTGATGGGACTGCGCAATGCAGCCCTGACCACGGTGGGAATTCCCTTTGCCTTCATGGTAACCATGGCCATCATGTACCTGACCGGCAACTCCATTAACGAGATGTCCCTGTTCTCCTTTGTGCTGGTCTCAGGCATTATTGTTGATGATGCCATCATAGTGGTGGAAAATATCTACCGACATGTCCAGATGGGCAAAAAACTTGAAGATGCGGTTGTCAGTGGTACGTCCGAGGTCTTTCTGCCCGTGGTGTCGGCCACCCTTACCACTGTTGCCGCCTTCCTGCCCATGCTGATCATGAGCGGCTCAATCGGTGAATTCTTTGCCGTTATCCCTATGGCGGTTTCGTATGCCCTGGCCGCATCTCTGATCGAGTGTCTGCTGATCCTGCCCATCCACTATCTGGATTACGGGCCGCGCAAAAACCAGGGAGTCAAACTTGGCCGCCGCTATACAATTTCCAGCGGCAATCATAACTTTACGGTGGAAGACACGCCGTTCATGTCGCTTGCCCGCAGGTTTTTCAACCGTCTCCTGCAGCTGGTTCTGCGTTTCAGAATACCCTCCATCAGTGTTCTGCTGCTCCTTTTTATTGCAGCCCTGTTTATTGCAATTGTCTCGCTGACCGGCAAGATGAACCTTATCCGGGTCACTTTTTTCCCAGACGACTACTCCATCTATTACGTGGAAGTCGACGGTCCCATGGGAACGCCCATTGAGACCACTCACAAGCTGATCAAGAACATTGCTGCCGAAGTTATAAGTGATGGTCCGGGTATGGCTTCATCAGCCGCAGGCATGGCAGGCTTTTACTTAAACGAGGATTACATGGCCGTATGGGGACACCATCTCGGCCATGTGATCGTTACCCTGCCTGCTCTGAAAAAACGGGATTTTAAAGATGATGCGGAAAACGATATTCTGGCCCACTTAGATACCATGCGCAGTAAACTTGCTCACTTTAGCGAATCCGGATTCAGCTTACGCATCCGACCGGAAAAAGATGGCCCGCCTTCGGGTAAGGATCTCAATATCAGGATTCTTGGTTCGCATGTTGACATGGTACAAAAGGTAAACGAGCAGGTCATTGCCTTTCTCCGTAATGATCCTGCCATGGGGCCCAATCTCATTGATTTACAGAACGACCAGGGAAAACCGGGCCGGGTCGTGCGTTTTAAGATACTCAAAGAACGGGCAGCCGAATACGGTCTGTCTCCCGATCAAGTGGCAGCCCTTGCCGCCTCAGTTTTAAACGGTCGTCTGACAGGTAAATATCGCATGCTTGATGAAGAAATCGACATCAAGGTTCTGATCAATGTGGACCAGGAGGACGGGCTGCAGCAAGCCCTGATGGTCCCGATAATCGAACATGCGGATGGGCCGGTGCGGCTTGCTGATCTCTGTGTAGCGGAATTCACCGTGGAACCGGGATTTCTCAACCGCTTCCAGGGCAGACGTGCCATTACCATCACCGGAAACATCCGTCCCGGCAGTGATATCTCCTCCCAGTCCGTAGTTGACCGTGTTTCAAGCTGGTTTGCAACCGTACAGGACACATATCCCGGCGTAGTCCTGAACTTTGCCGGAGAATATGAATCAACCCAGCGTTCCTACACCTCGCTGACCTATGCCTTCCTGATCGCCCTGCTGCTCATCTACCTGATCCTGGCCACCCAGTTTCACTCCTATCTGCAGCCGCTGATCATCATTTCTACCGTGATCTTTGCCCTGATCGGTGTTATATACGGGACTTTTTTTGCCAGGTCGCTCTTTACTATCAACTCCTTCATGGCTATTGTCGGGGTAACAGGTGTAGTGGTCAACGACTCCCTGGTGCTGATCGAGTTTATAAATAAATTGTATGAATCAGGTCTTTCCAGACGCGAAGCCATAGTGGCGGGAACCAACATCCGTTTACGCCCCATCATCCTGACCACTTTGACCACAACCCTGGGGTTGTTGCCCATGGCCCTCGGCATCCCCGAGTATTCACTGGTCTGGGGAACCATGGCCATGACCTTTGTCACCGGGCTCTGTACAGCAACCTTTTTAACCATTGTCATCGTACCGGTAGAATGGGATATGATGATGGCTTTTAAGGAAAGGCGGACACGACAACCCGGCGTTGATCAACTGCCGACAACCATCAAGATTAAGCAACTGGAAAAAAAATCTGATAACCTTGCGTAAACCTTCAACCTTGAACCAATTCCATATGACCGATACACCCTTTCCAGCCCATGACTATTCCGATGATGTTGCCGTCATCCAGCACGATGACAAAACCATCCTGCTGGTAGGAACCGCCCATATCTCTCAACAATCCGCCGATCTGGTCGAACAGGTCATCGCAGAGGAACGACCTGATACCGTCTGCATAGAGCTGGATGAAAAAAGATTCACTGCCCTGTCCCAACCAGATCGATGGGAGAAACTGGATCTCAAACAGATCATCCGAAAAAAGCAGCTCTCTACCCTGCTTGTTAACCTGGTGCTCTCCTCCTACCAGAAAAAACTTGGCGGCCAGTTAGGGATTCAACCGGGTACTGAGTTGCTGGTTGCGGCCCAAGCTGCGAAAAACCTGGACATCCCCGTGGAACTCTGCGATCGGGACGTACGCGTTACCCTGCGCCGGGCCTGGAAGGCCACTTCTTTTTTCAGAAAAGGATACCTGATGGCCACTCTCCTTGCCTCGCTCTTTGACAAAACCGAACTTGACGAGGAAAAACTGACCGAGCTGCGTAACAAAGATGTCCTGTCGGAGATGATGAACGAAATTGGAGAGGCCCTGCCTGCTGCCAAGCATGTCCTCATTGACGAGCGCGACATCTTTATGGCGGAAAAAATAAAGGTGACATCAGGCAAACGAATTGTCGCCGTGGTCGGGGCGGGCCACATGCAGGGTATTCAGCGGGTTATCAAGGAAAACAACAGCAGCAGGATGGAAGAAATCAACACTATCCCGCCGGTATCAAAGGGCTGGAAGATTGCCGGCTGGTCCATCCCGGCGGCCATCCTGCTCTCAATAGGTGTTATCGGCTTTCGCCAGGGGGCAAGTGAAGCCGGGGCAAATGCCTTGTACTGGATTCTGGCCAACGGCATTCCCTCAGCGATTGGTGCCCTGATTGCCTTTGGACATCCGGCAACTATTATCTCCGCCTTTGCGAGCGCCCCAATCACCAGCCTGACTCCGGTCATCGGCGCGGGCTACGTTTGTGCCTTTGTCCAGGTCATGACTCAGCCGCCGGTGGTTAAAGAGTTTGAGGCCGTAGCCTCCGACATCTCCACTGTACGCGGATGGTGGCAGAACAGGTTGTTGCGCATTTTTCTGGTCTTTATCATGACCGGCCTGGGCTCCAGCATAGGCACCTGGGTGGGCGGCTATCGCATCTTTACCAGTCTGTTTGCGTGACAGAAGCCAGAATCCAGAGGACTAAAGACTGAAGACTGAAAATCTGCTAACCACCTGAAACAAAATATATAATGACAACAAAAAGAACGATCACATTGAATGGTAAACAAAAACAGCACCTGCGGGGACTGGGACATCATCTGGACGCAGTGGTTTATGTGGGCCGGGAAGGATTGTCGGACAACCTTATCAACTCTGTCATGGATGGGCTGAAAACCCGTGAACTGATCAAGATAAAACTGGGGCAAAACTGTGACATCCCCAAAAAAGAGGCTGCAGTCCGGCTGTCGGAATTAACCGGAGCAGCCCTGGTTCAACTCATTGGCAAGACCGTCCTTCTCTATCTCCCCAACAAGGACCTGAAACCCGACCAGCGCATTTCTCTGCCCCGGTAATACGTATAATTCGCAGGCGTACCACTGACAACCGACTTGCTGTTTTTGTTCTTATGATGTATTTTTATTTTAGGTGAAACGACTGAAATTGATTGATTTGTAAAAATTGCTTTTTAAAATCCGTCAGGTTTGTCAACGAAGTCGTTGTTGGGTTCAGATTGAACATAAAGGGCTTGCACACCTATTTATACATCCCGGAGCGCTGACCTAAAGCGCATACCACCTAACCCGGATAAACCGGAAAAGTAGGGTGTGATAAGCGTAGCGCATCCACCAATCAGGTTATTGGTGGATGCGCTACGCTTATCACACCCTACGGATATTAAATGAAAAAAACAATTTTCTACCATAAAAACCACGAAGATAAATGTTAAGATACTAATAAGGAATATCTCATGTCTGAACAGGAACGTCGCAACAATCAAAGATTTCGACTTCATTATCCTTTTGCTCTGAGTTGTATTGATCAGGACGGCGAACTACAGGAATTTCACAACAGCCAGATTCTAGATGCAGGTGCAGGTGGCATGCGGGTGGAAGTGCCGGGAGGGGAATCTCTGATCAAGGGAAGTAAACTGGCACTGCAGTGCCTGCCGTATCAAGATACTATTTATGATATGGAGAGCTATCCCGTTGCGCTCCATGTTGAGGTGGTATGGAACGAACCGGACAGCCAGGAGATTGGTTTTGCTTACAAAAAATAGCAACCAGCTGCTACTGATTGTTTTCCCTGACCGTCAACTTCCCTAATCCGGCAAATTTTTCAAGGTAGCCTACAGATGGCCTATTGTAATGCCGACTCCACTGCCTTGGCAGCGTGGATCTCAGTTGTATCATAGAGTGGAATATCGGTGTCGTTACGGCTTATCAACATACCGATCTCGGTGCATCCCAGAATGACCGCTTCTGCCCCGGAACGGGCCAGTGACTCTACAATTCGAGTATACGCAAGCCTTGACTGCGGCCGGAGTTTTCCCAGACAGAGCTCCAGGTAGATTATATCATGGACAAGCTGTCGGTCTTCACTGTCCGGAATAATCACATCCAGGTTAAATTTTTCAGCCAGGCGGCCCCGGTAAAAGGTCTCTTCCATGGTAAAAGACGTCCCCAGCAGGCCGACCTTTTTCACTCCATCTAATACCAAGACTTCACCGGTTGCATCCGCGATATGCAGCAGGGGAATATGCACGGCCTCTTCCACCTGATCAGCGACCTTGTGCATGGTGTTGGTGCAGATGAGCAGAAAATCCGCCCCAGCCGCCTCAACAGCACGACTGCAGTCGGCAAGTATCCTGCCCGTAGCCAGCCAGTCACCGCTGTACTGCAGCTTTTCAATTGGATCAAAGTCCACACTGTACATGACGATCTGTGCTGAGTGCAGTCCTCCCAACTGCTGCCTGATCCCCTCATTTATAGCGCGGTAATAACCAACCGTACTCTCCCAGCTCATGCCGCCGAGCAGACCTATAATTTTCATAACAATTTCCCCCAATGCACAATATTGATGCATGCCCTGCCGCCCGAGAACCGAATCCGTATCCCAATTGATACGGACGAGTCAGGAGGGGAATGCTTATAATCGTACCACATCCGGATCTTCCGGCATATTGACAACCCGCCACTGCTGTTCATCTACATCAAAATCTGCAATCTTGTTGATGTCCATCCTCAGGTAGCGTCCCTTTCCCTCAACAGCAACCGCGCCGTCCTCCAAAATAATTTCACCGCATCCTTTAAAAAACCGCTTACCATCCTCTGTTATCCGCGCAAGCACCCGCACTTCCTTATCCAGAGGGATTGGTTTCCTGAGCCGCATCGAGAACTCAACAGTGACACCCCATATATTGTCGGCATGGGAGATCATGATTGCTCTGCCAATTGTCTCATCCAGGATTGCCGCCGCCAGACCGCCATGCAGACGACCGGGATAACCCTGGTGTTCAGTTGCAGGTTGAAAAACAGCAAGCAGTTCACCTGTTTCCAATTCATAAAACCGGCTTTTCAAACCAAAGATGTTGTTCAGGCCGCATCCAAAACACATCTTGGAATTAGGCTGCTTGCCGGTAATCTTAATTTCTTTCATAACATCACCTTTGATGAACTTGACTCTTTAAGGTGGTACGGCCGGGAATTTTCAGGTAGAAACATGATCATGTTGAATGTTATTGAAATCGTCCTGCCGGTATTTCTGATTATCGTGCTTGGCTACGGTATACGACGATCAGGGCTTGTAAATGATCATTTTTTCGAGCAGGCCAATGGACTCGTGTTCTACGTCTGTCTGCCTATCCTGCTCTTTTACAAGATCAGTACAGCAGATTTTTCCTCTAATTTCAACATCAGTCTGGTATTTGCCACAAGCAGTGCGGTCGGCTGTTGCTTTTTGATTGCCTACCTGTACGGAACATGGCGCAGATTCTCCGCTCCGGTCCATGGCGCCTTCTGTCAGGGCTCGTTCAGAGGAAATCTGGCCTACATCGGGCTGGCTATTGTCTATAATGCATATGGTGACCCCGGCCTGACCAGAGCCGGCATTCTGATTGGCTTTCTGGTACCGGTCTTGAATTTTTTTGCCATCCTGGCCCTTACTTTGCCCCATCAGCAACAACAAATCAGTTTTCGGGAAATCGCAAAGCAAATCATCATCAACCCGTTGATACTTGCCTCACTGTTCGGTATTCTCTGGAGTTTTTTTCACCTGCCCATGCCCACTATCCTTGACCGATCACTAAACATTGCAAGCGGTATGACCCTGCCTCTTGCCCTGATCTCCATCGGCGGCGGTTTTTCACTGACAAAGCTGAAAGGTGATATCTGGAAAGCAGCACTTGCAACGGCAATGAAACTGGTCCTGCTGCCGCTTGTGACTATCGCGTTTATGCTGTTACTTGGCATTTCCGGCCTGGACTTTGCCATCGGCCTGCTCATGGCAGGAGCACCGACAGCGGTTACCACCTATATCATGGCCAGCCGAATGGACGGAGACGGTGACCTTGCAGGAACTATTGTGATGATGGCAACCGGACTTTCAGCCATCAGCTATACACTGCTGCTCTTCTACCTGCAGTTTTCAGGCATATGACAGCAAAGCTGAAACCATAAATAAGGCAAAATAAGAGCAACTGCTTATTTCTATAATATTTCAGCTCACATCGTACTGCATACGCCGATACTGGATTGCCTCGGCTACATGGGAGGAAGTGATACTCTCTACCCCTGCAAGATCGGCAATGGTGCGGGCTATTTTGAGAATACGATGGTAGGCACGGGCGGACAGACCAAGCCGATCAATGGCATTGTTGAGCAGGGTATTGCTTTCCTGATTCAATTGACAAAATTCCTTGATCTGGCGGGAACCCATCTGGGCGTTGCTATGAACCGACGTTAGGGAGGAAAACCGGTGCTGCTGCAACGCACGGGCTCGGTTTACCCGCTCACGGATATCTTTTGAAGACTCACCGGGCTGCCGGGAACTGATTTCCTGCACCTGCACAGGAGGCACCTCCACGTGCATGTCGATGCGATCCAGCAGGGGGCCGGACAGTCGACTGCGGTAACGCTGAATCTGCACCGCTGTACAACTGCATTCTTTTACCTTGTCGCCGAGAAAACCACATGGACATGGGTTCATAGCAGCCACCAGCATAAAATTTGCAGGAAACCGCAGGCTGGTTGCGGCCCTGGCAATGGTCACATTGCCATCCTCCAGGGGCTGACGCATGACCTCAAGTACATTTTTACGAAACTCGGGCAGTTCATCTAAAAACAAGACTCCGTTATGGGCAAGAGAGACTTCTCCAGGGCGGGGGATATGACCGCCGCCAATCAGGCCGGCATCTGATATGGTATGGTGCGGTGAGCGAAAGGGACGAATCACCATTAATGGCAGATCTTCGGGAAGCAGGCCGGTTGTTGAATAGATCTTGGTGGTTTCAATGGCCTCATCCAGACAGAGATCCGGCAGAATTGTGGGCAATCTACGCGCCATCATAGTTTTTCCGGTACCGGGGATACCGGTTAACAGGAGATTATGGCCACCAGCTGCTGCCACTTCAAGTGCCCTTTTAACATGCTCCTGGCCGCGGACTTCGGAAAAATCCACCGGATACTCGCTGCGCCTGCTGAACAACTCATCCACATCGGTATGGGAAGGAGCAATATCCAGGCGATCTGCAAGAAACTCCACGGCCTGATCCAGTCGTTTAACGGCAATAATATCGATGCCGCTGACAACTGCAGCCTCCAGGGCATTGCCTGCCGGAACCAGGAAACGACGAATACCTCTTTGCCGGGCCTCAAGCACCATAGGCAAAACACCACGTACCGGCCGGACTGCGCCATCGAGTGACAGCTCACCCACAACAGCTGTTTCGGCAAGCTCAGGACAGTTCAATGTTTCACCAGCCGCCAGGATGCCCAGGGCAATGGGCAGATCATAACCTGCCCCTTCTTTTTTAACTGCTGCCGGGGCCAGATTTACCGTTATTCTGCGAGGCGGAAACTCATAGCCGGAATTCTTGATAGCTGCCCTGACCCGATCCTTGGACTCACGCACTGCACCCTCGGCCAAGCCCACGGTGGAAAAACCGGGCAGTCCCAGGGCCAAGTCCACTTCCACCTGGACCATGAGACCGTCCACACCAATCACTGCGCCGCTAAGTGTTTTTGCAAGCATATTAAATGAACGGTTCAGGGTTCAAGGTTTCGGGTTCCGGGTTTTACATTTCCCGCCGTAGGCAGTTAATTTACATAAGAGTAACTGATTCTGATAAGTTGGTCATCCCTGATAGAGCTTTGCCATTTCAGGAGTATACGGTCCATCACCGTACTGGTAAATATAAAAAGGCGGCAGCAGGTGCAGCCCTTCACCTCCATTTTTTACAGCCTCCACCAGTACCAGCCTGGCCCGGTCATCTTCGGGATAACTGTACACCGGCTGTATCCGTTTCGGCACGAGCCGTTGCTTAAGCATGGCTGCAACCAGGGTTGCCAGTCGCTCTGCAGAATAGATGCAAACCACCTTGCCGTGATTTTTTACGCAGAAAGAAGCCGCAGAAACAATTGACCGGAGATCGGCTGTAATCTCGTGTCGGGCAATAGCGCATTCATCCTCACGGTTGATCCGGCCACTGCCAGAGCTGCGGTAAGGAGGATTGCTGACCACAAGGTCAAAAGACTCCGGTTGCATGAACTCCCGCACCTTTCGCAGATCACCTTCCAACACCGAAAACCTATCCTGAAAATGATTGGCTAAAGAGTTGGCGTTGGCAAGTTTTGCCAGAGCAGGCTGCAGTTCAAGACCGGTAACATGCACATCCGGATAACGATGGCACAGGATCAGGCTGATCACCCCGCAGCCACAACCAATATCCAGCACCCTGTCCTTCTCCTGCGGCCTGCAGAAATGGGCTGCCAGGACAGCATCCACGGAAAAACGATAGCCGTCTCTATGCTGGCTACAGACGAGACGGCCATCAAAAAGGGTATCATCGGTGAATGTCATTGAACCAGTGGATTAAAGCGATTAAAGATACCCTCAAAATACAAATCACTGCGTGGTAGGAGCGGCGTGACTACGTCCTCTAAATGGGCAATTTTCTCAGGATTGTAACGCACCCCCTGAAACGGGGCAACAACAGCCATAAATTTATCTCCCGGGCTTTAGATAGTTGACAGTGGATAGTGGATAGTGGATAGTGGATAG
>JAYEKB010000120.1:0-2161 GCA_034660835.1 Thermodesulfobacteriota bacterium | reverse complement strand
ATTTATGCACTATCAACTTTCAACTGTCAACTATCAACTAAAAGTATGGATAAATCATGATCGATATTTTCATAAAAACCCATTTTTCCAGCGGCCACCATTTACGGGATTACCCGGGAAGTTGCGAATACCCGCATGGCCATAACTGGAAGGTCAAAGTCCAGGTCCGGGCCCATAAGTTAGACAAACTGGGCATGGGCATTGACTTCAAGACTCTGAAAAAACATGTAAATCTGGTTATTGATGATCTGGATCACTGCAACTTAAACGATCACCCGGCATTTCAGGACCGTAACCCTTCGTCTGAGCATATCGCAATGTTCATCTTTGACCAGTTACACGATGAGCTGAAAACGGATCGATACGAGCTCCATTCGGTGCAGGTAAGAGAGACCGACTCCAGCGGGGTCATTTACTCCAAAGACTGACAAGTTGCGGATCTCAGAGCTGTTTACTCAATCCAGGGGGAATAGATTTACGTTGGCCAGCCCGCTGGTTTATCGGCCTGGAGACAGAGCTCCCTGCAATATCGCCTTGCACCACCATGTATTGAAAAGTTGCGAATTTGTCTCAATACCACCTAAAACCACAACCTTTACCTAAAAAAATGCCTAAAATTTCGTCAACAAAAGTGGCCATCATCGGCCTGGGATACGTCGGTCTTCCGCTGGCAGTGGAATTCAGTAAAAAACTGCCAACCACCGGGTTTGACCTCAAAGAGCAGCGCATTGCCGAATTACAGGGCGGCCTTGACGTCACCCGTGAAGTCACGAGTGAAGAACTGGGCTCTGCAAAAAATTTGGAGTTCACAAGCTCTATCGATGATCTGCAGAAGTGCAACGTCTTTATCGTGGCAGTGCCCACTCCAATTGACGACAACAAACAGCCGGACCTGCGCCCTCTGCACGGGGCCTCGCGCACCGTAGGTCAAGCGCTGAAACCCGGTGATGTAGTTATCTACGAGTCAACGGTCTATCCAGGGGCGACCGAGGAGGTGTGCATTCCCATCCTGGAAGAGGTGTCGGGACTGAACTTTAATACGGATTTCTTTGCCGGATACAGTCCGGAACGAATCAATCCCGGTGACCATGAGCACCGGCTGCCAACCATAGTCAAGGTTACTGCCGGTTCCACGCCGGAAGTCGCCGACTTTGTCAACGATCTGTACGGGACCATCATTACGGCCGGCACATTCAAGGCCAGCTGCATCAAGGTGGCCGAGGCTGCCAAAGTCATTGAAAACACCCAGCGTGATGTCAATATCGCCCTTATCAACGAGCTGGCCCTGATCTTCAACCGTCTTGGAATTGACACCCTGGAGGTGCTTGAGGCAGCAGGCACCAAGTGGAATTTCCTGCCCTTTCGGCCGGGCCTTGTCGGCGGCCACTGTATCGGCGTTGACCCCTACTACCTGACTCACAAGGCGCAGGAGGTAGGCTATCATCCGGAGATGATCCTGGCCGGTCGACGGCTCAACGATGATATGGGCCGCTACATTGCCTCAAAAATAGTCAAGCTGATGCTGAAAAAACGAATCCATGTAGCAGGTGCCAACATTCTTATCCTGGGCCTGACTTTTAAGGAAAACTGCCCGGACCTGCGCAATACCAGGGTTACCGACATTATCGACGAACTGACCTCATACGGTGCCAATATCGAGGTCCATGATCCCTGGGCAGATCCACAGGATGCGGAACGATTATACGGGGTCACCATGATAGAAAACCTGCCGGTCAACCATTATGATGCCGTGGTGCTGGCAGTTGCGCATCAGGAATTCAAGCAATTCGACAAACAGGAATTTACACGAATGTGTCGTGAGCTCTCAATAATTTATGATGTAAAACACATGCTGCCCGATGACCTGACGGATGGCTGTTTGTAAAATAACACAGGGATGGAAGGCAAGCCATTTACTTTAGTTAAATACATAAGTGGTCACTATTTGCGGTAGGAGCCCACTCCTGTGGGCGATTTTGTTGGCCTGTACCGCAAATGCCGCACCATTTTTATCGCCCTGGGGACAGGGCTCCTACAGAACGGTATCCTATTGTCCCATTAATTTAGGAGTTACCTTTTATTTCCTGGCAGATTGACCTCCGGCAAGCTCCTTCAGCAACCCATCCGGCGTGATTACCGGCAGTTGACAGGTAAAATCCTT
>JAYEKB010000119.1:5346-16181 GCA_034660835.1 Thermodesulfobacteriota bacterium | reverse complement strand
AGGCGCTGGCGTTGTTGGAAGATCTGTTTCGGGACACCTTTGACCTGTCCCTGATTCTTCAGATACCGTGGAATAGCGCCCTGCATATGGTTGATGAAAAGGCTGCAGCAGGCCTTGATGATCTGCGACCGGCATTATTAATCTGATAAAAACAGGGGTTAGGGATAAGGGATTAGGGGTTAGTTTGAGCAGGCGCCTTCGGCGTTGTAACCTTGAACCCTGAACCCGGAACTCTGAACCCGGAACCGATAAAATGGATTTAGTTGATCTCATACAGGAAAAACGTTTTCTGGGCCAGGAGTTCCTGGCCTGGCTCTGGTATAAATCCGAGGAACGGGGCGGCAATGTTGAACTGCCCGGAACGGGTGATATACTGGTGGTGTTTGAAAAACACATGCTGCTGGAATACGGTGAAGGCGCGGACAGTGAAAAGCTGATCTGTCGTGGCCTGCAGACAGAGCTGAAAGAGGCCCGGGCTGGTCTTGCTCTGGGCAAGAAACCGGAGCAGGCCAGGATTCGGCTGGGCAGGGGAGATTTTGAGTTCAGTGTCACCCTGACTGCCGCCACCATGGAATTTCGCAGTGTGCGGTTGCCCAAGACTGCCGGTGCCGATGATGGTGATGATCCGGACAGCCTGGAAGGGCAGATTTTGGAACGGATTGGCCTGATTGAGGAGTTGACCGGCCTGGTGAATGAACTGTTTCGGATGTTTATCAATATCCGTGCTTCCGGCCAGTGGTCGGAAGAACTTGTGAAGATCCGGAGCTGGGTGAACAGCGGAGCAACTCAGGTGAGGTAAGTGAGCAATCCGGAATCACTGTCGGGGCACCGGGTTTGATCATAAAAAGTGAGCATTACGAAAAATATGGAATTTGAAACCGTTATCGGGCTGGAAATCCACGCCCAGATGAAGACAAAGAGCAAAATATTCTGTGGTTGCTCCACCGAGTTTGGAGCACCGCCCAACACCCATACCTGTCCGGTTTGCCTGGGCATGCCCGGGGTGTTGCCGGTGTTGAACCGGCAGGTGGTGGAAAACGCGATCAAACTGGCCCTGGCTACGGATCTTCAGATAAATAAGGAAAACAGGTTTGCCCGTAAAAATTATTTTTACCCTGACCTGCCCAAGGGCTACCAGATTTCACAATTTGAGTTGCCCATTGCCGAGCACGGACACATTGTGATCGAGGTTAACGGCACGACCAGAACCATCGGCATTACCCGGGCCCACATTGAGGAGGATGCCGGCAAATTGGTGCATGACGATCTGGAACCCAAAAGCTACGTGGATCTCAATCGCGCCGGTACACCCCTGCTCGAGATTGTCAGTGAGCCGGATCTGCGCTCACCGGAAGAGGCGGTTGCTTACTTAAAAAAACTGCATGGTATTGTCCGCTATCTTGATATCTGCGATGGGAACATGCAGGAGGGTAGTTTCCGCTGTGATGCCAATATTTCTTTGCGCCCAACGGGCCAGGAGGAGTTGGGCACCCGTACCGAGCTCAAGAACATGAACTCGTTTAAAAACGTACAGCTGGCCCTGGAATATGAAGAGCGGAGACAGCGCGATATCCTACTGGACGGCGGTTCCGTGACCCAGGCAACCCTGCTCTGGAATCCGGACAAAAATAAGACCGAGTCCATGCGCGGCAAAGAGGAGGCCCATGACTACCGCTACTTCCCGGATCCGGATCTGGTGCCGGTGGTTGTCGACGAGGAGTGGATTGAGCGGGTACGGGCCGAACTGCCCGAACTGCCTGGTCAGCGCTGTCAGAGGTTTATGGATACACTCGGGTTACCCGACTACGACGCCACCATTTTAACGGCTTCCAGGGAACTGGCTGATTTTTTTGAGGCCGTCTGCGCAGAGTATGACAACCCGAAAAAGGTCAGTAACTTCATCGGCACGGAGCTGCTGCGGGAATATGGGCCGGAACGGTTGAGTGAATGTCCGGTGGCGGCGACGCAAATGGCTTCTTTGTTGGCCATGGTTGAAAAGGCTACTATTTCCGGCAAGATTGCCAAGACGGTGTTTGCGGAAATGCTCACATCGGGTGATGACCCTGAAAAGATCGTCAAGGACAAGGGGTTGGTCCAGATGAGCGATGAAGGTGAGCTGGTGGCCCTGGTCCGCGAGATCATCGAGGCCAACCCGGAACAGGCCCAGCAGTTCCGTGACGGCAAGACCAAGGTCATTGGTTTCTTTGTCGGCCAGTTGATGCAGAAGACCAGGGGCAAGGCTAATCCGCAGCTGGCCAATAAACTGTTCAGCCAGGAGTTGTGAAGTGAACCACGGATGACCCGGATACATACGGTTATTCTTTAACTATTAAGAGCTCTATCCTGTTGTGGACAAAAAAGAGTGGCAGAAAAAAGGGGCTGGACACCGGCAGCGTTTGCGGGAAAAATTCCTGGAACTGGGCATTGAGTCGTTGTCCGATTCAGAAATCATTGAGTTACTGCTGACCTTCGGCACTCCCAGGTCTGACTGCAAAGAATCTGCCCGGGCAGCTCTTAAAGAGTTCAGAAGCCTGCCTGCTGTACTTGACGCCCACCCGGCGACCCTGAAAAAGATCAAGGGTATCGGCCCTAAAAATCTCTTTGCCCTTCAGTTTATCCAGGGTGTTGCCCGTCGTTACCTGCGTCAACGTATCATGGGAAAAAAGTACATGTCTTCATCCCGTGATGTGGCCGATTATTGTATTCATGCCATGCGGGGGCTCAAGCATGAGGTGTTCATGGTGGTTTATCTTGACGCCTCCCATGCAGTGATTGATTCCGAGATTCTGTCCGAGGGCACGGTTACCGTTAATACGGTTTATCCCCGTGAACTGGTCAAAGCTGCTCTTGCCTTTAATGCCAGTGCTCTCGTTATCGCCCATAACCATCCTTCCGGTAGCCTGCAGCCTTCAGCTCAGGATGAACAGCTGACCCGGACCCTGTCCCTGGTCTGTTCGTTCATGCACATTAACCTGCTTGATCATCTCATTATCGGTGGCGGTAATACGGCCTACAGCTTTGCCGATCATGGGCTGATGGCCTCTATCCGCGATGAGTGCAGCGAACTCCGATCCAGCCTCGGTTGATTGTGAATAGCAAAAATACCTTTTGTAAGAAAAAGTCTGCAATCCACTCCGATCAATTATCCACTATCAACTCTCCACTATCAACTCTATTCGGCATCTATATTCATGTTCCGTTTTGTGTCCGGAAATGCTCCTATTGCAGTTTTTATTCTGTAGCAAGTCAGGACAAATGGTTTGACCAATACGTGGCCGCTGTCCATGCCCAGATAAAGCAGGCAGCACAGTCCAGGTGGAGTCGGGAACGTCAGGTAGAATCCATTTTTTTTGGTGGAGGCACTCCTACTGTACTGGACCCGGAACAACTGGTTTTTTTGCTGCAGCAATGCGGGCTACGGTTTGGTTATCAGCATCAGGAAATTGAGACATCCATTGAGGTCAACCCGGCGACCATTGATTATGACGGCCTTGTCCGATTGCGACGGGGAGGATTCAACCGGATCTCCATCGGTGTCCAGTCCTTACATGATCGCGAGCTCAAGCGTCTCGGTAGGCTGCATACTGCAGATGACGCACTCCATACCGTTAGCATGGCAAGAGAGGCCGGGTTTACTGATTTGAGCATGGACCTGATGTACGGTCTACCCGGCCAGGGTGTTGCCGCCTGGCAGCAGACTCTTGATAGTGCCCTCGCTGTGTCTCCTGACCATCTGTCCATATATGAATTGACCCTTGAGCAGGGGACCCCTTTTTTTGCCCGAGCCGGGCAGGGCGAACTGGATCTTCCGGATGAAGATGAGGTGCTGGCTATGTTGGATCACACCAGCTGGACCATGGAACGTGCAGATTTTCAGCGCTACGAAATCTCCAACTACGCGCGGCCGGGGCATGAGTGCCGACACAATGTGAATTACTGGAACAATGGTTCGTATCTCGGTTTTGGTCCGGGTGCTGTAACTTGTAAGTCGAGGCAGAGGATAACAGCACTTGCAGATGTGGAACAATTTTGCGATCGCATTCAGGCAGGGCAATCCGTTGGTGTTGATGAGGAAGAGTTGACCCCGGAGGAACAATTTCGGGAGACCGTTATCATGGGATTGCGCATGACCCACGGGGTAGGCTTGAACGATTTAGAAAAGCGCTTTGGCATAAACCTCATAACCTATTACGGAGCAACCCTTAACCAGTTGATAAGGCAGCAACTGCTGGAGGTCCACCAGGGCCGGTTACGACTTACCGAGCGGGGACTTTTGCTGGCCAACTCGGTTATGGCTGAGCTGGTGTAACCTTTTGTATCCCCGATTTATTCTTTTTGAATTCGGGGTACTGCTTCAGAAGGCGTAGCCTTCTGCTCAGACTGCTCATTTTTGGTGTCAGCAAGATCATGGGTTTTTTTGTCTTCAGGATTTTCAGGGATGATTTCAGCATAACCATCTTCCACAGCTTGTTCCGCAGCCTCATAGAACATCATCTCGGCCAGTGGCGCTGCCATCTCTGTGCCTTCTGTTGATCTTGGCCCTGTTGGGCTGCCTGAAGCGGCAATAGTATCTGCTGCCGGAAAAAAGCAGAGAAGAGAGAGAACACAAAAGAGTTGCAGCCATGATTTCATACGATATACCTCTGTTGATTTGGACATGAGTGTCGTTATTCCTTCAAGTGATAGCATTACCGGCAATATACTCTATGGTTCAGCATCAGGGGAATATTTTTGCATGGACCCCATTTTGACCATGACATTTTCATTGACCATCCATTGCGCATGGTTCATGGTAGGATAAGATTTCCCCTGATGCCATGAAAACAGCAAAACAAAATCTGATCAACAGTATTTTCCCACTGTTGCTGGCCCTCATTATTGGTGGTCTGGCAGGGCTGGGCGCAGTTTTTTTTCGCTGGCTGATCGGCTTTGAGACCAGCCTGTTCTGGTCCGGAAATGGTGGATTTCTTGAGCAGTACCAGCAGGCTTCGCCCTGGCTGAAATTCGGTGCTCCGGTTCTGGCCGGATTGGTTATGGGTCCTCTGCTTGCCTATTTTGCTCCCGAGGTCAGGGGACCGGGGGTGCCCGAGGTAATGGCTGCACTTGCTCTGCGTGACGGTAAAATCCGGCACCGGGTGACCCTGATCAAGAGTTTCGCCACAGCCACCTTTATTGCAGCCGGTTGTTCAGTGGGCCGGGAGGGACCCATTGTCCAGATCGGCTCCTCCATCGGTTCTTCACTGACCCAGCTGTTCCGGCTTGGGCCTGATTATCGTCGGCTGGCAGTTGCCTGCGGTGCTGCAGCCGGTATTGCCGCTACCTTTCAGGCCCCCATGGCCGGGACTCTGTTTGCTGTGGAGGTTCTGCTCTTTGATCTGGAGGTTGCCTCTTTATCCAATATCGTTATTGCCGCTGTGACCGGAACCGTAGTCTCCAAGCTGTTCTGGTCTGATGAGACGGTGTTTCAAATTCCCTTTTTCACCCTCACCCATCCAGCGGAGCTGCTGCTCTATTTCGGCCTGGGCATTGCTGCCGGTCTGTTCAGCCTGTTGTTTATGGCCTTTATATTTGGTTTGACCCGTCTGCTGAACCGGATGCGTATACCGGTTTGGCTGACTCCCGCCCTGGGCGGACTGGTGGTTGGCTTGGTTGGTCTGTTCCAGCCTGAGGCCCTGGGTGTTGGCTATGAAAGCATCAATCATATCCTGCATGGAAACGTGGTCTTTACCGGTGCGGTTCTCCTGCTGCTGGCTAAATTGATCACCACCAGCGCCTGCGTGGGCTCGGGCATGAGTGGCGGCATTTTTGCGCCTTCTCTTTTTCTTGGTGCAGTGCTGGGTTCGATAATCGGTTGCCTGGCCCAGTTGATCTGGCCTGACACGCCGCTCTCTCCAGCCCATTACGCCCTGGTGGGTATGGGGGCTGTGGTTGCCGGAACGACTCTTGCCCCGATTACGGCTATTATGACGATTTTTGAGCTGACTTATAACTACGAGATCGTGCTGCCACTTATGACCGCCTGTATCCCGGCCATTATCGTGGTCCGACTACTGCACGGGTACTCCATTTACGAGACCAAGTTACTGGTGCAGGGCATCCGCATTGTACGCGGTCATGATGCCAACCGGCTGCGCAATATGAAAGTGAAGCAGTACCTGTGCCGGGATTTCCATCCCCTGCGCACCCAGACCCCGTTCCATGATTTAATACAGGATGTTCTGACCAGCCCTTTTCCCCATTTTGTTGTATTGGATGAACAGGACCGGCTGGCCGGGGTTCTGACCCTGCGTGATGTACGTGAGCAGCTGGCTGATCCGGAGTATACCGGTGATGGAGTTGTGGCTGCTGACCTGATGAAAACCTCGGTGATTACCGTGGGAGAAGAGCAGAATATGGAAGAACCATTTCATCTCTTTGCCCGCCATAATATTTCGTTTATGCCCGTGGTAAGTAGTGCTGACAATACGAAAGTAGTGGGCTGTCTGAAAAAAGATGATCTGCTTAACGCCTATAACCAGCATGTGTTACGGGATCAGGTTCAGCCTTCGGCCCGCTGGATCTGCAAACTTCCTGACAGCAAAAAGAAGTCCCGTTAACAAATGGCATCATTCTCCCACCTGTTCACGCGCAGTTTACTTGCAAAGAATCCTGCAATGGCAGCCCGATTTCAGGAATGGTTATGGGAGCCGGGCATGGGCTTTCAAGATATCGGTCTCTGGTGGGTAAAGGAAAAGAAGCGCATTACGCCCCATGAAGGAGTCGATTTTGTTCGATTTTGTGACAGGAATGTCAAGGTCTGTAATCTTGTCGGCCCACTGGCTGTCCCAACAATGTTTTCAGGCGAGATTGCCTGGGTTCATCGGGATTTCTTGGCTTGGTCTCTGTATATTAGGCATCCGCAATTCGTGCTGCCGGGTCATGTTCTGTACACCGTGTATGGTCACTTGCAGCCCGGGAAAAAAGTCTGTGTCGGCCGGCGGGTAGTTGCAGGCGAGGTGGTGGGGTCCCTGGAAAAATATCGACTAAATAATACCGTGCCCCTGCATTTACATCTCACCATTGCCTGGATCTCAGAAGTCGTTACCCCTGAAGAGTTGAGCTGGCAACTGCTTAATGACCGGGGTCTGGTTACCCTTGTTGATCCTCGGACGGATTTTCCTCTGATTTGAGATTTACCTCTACTTTTCCCCTCCAGGGAATGAGCATGGGCACCTGCCGGCAGTAGTGGCGGTATGGTGTGCCAAGTTCCCATACAAGTTTTCGTTCTTCAAGCAGGGTACCGATAACCAGGTACAGGCTCAGGATAATCCTGACTATGAGCGTCACATCAGTGAGCGGTCCCAGTCCCCAGAGAAAGGCCAGTCCGCCGCTGTACCAGGGATGGCGGACATAACGCAGGATACCGTGGCAGGTAAAGGGCAGGTTAGCGGTTTGTTGATCGCGGCGATAGTTACGCCACTGGCGGAGTCCCAGGAAGTAGTTGCTGTCATAAACCTGTTTGCCCCCATAAAACATGATAAAGGCATAGACCAGCAGTACGGCCTGAAGGATGCGCCAGGGGCCGGACCAGGAAAAGAGCAGTTGCTGGGGCAGGGTGTACTGGTACCAGAGAACAGGGACCAGGGTAATAACGGAAAGCAGGATATAGACTATCCGGTACGAGCCCTGCAGGAAGCCGCCCTGTTTCTGGATCCATTCATTGAGTCTGCCGGTAATAAGCAGGCTGTGCAGTACGCACCAGCATATCCAGAGCAGAGTAAGAACTTTCATCAATTAAAGGCTACCTTGCATAATTGCTTTTTCGCCCGATCTCTGCGTCACAGAAAAATGAATAATGCTCACATATGACTAATATGCTGCGCTTTTTAATTTTTCTATTCCTCGGAGTCTTCGCTTACCTGAGCTCGAACGAAAAATCTAATTATTCAAGGCACCCTAAAGATCATTGCAGGTAAGGGTTTGGGTTTTGTTCAACCATAAACCCTTACCTGCCGGATAAGCGGAGACTTCGAGTGCCGACAATCACTGGTTCCTAAATTCCCGCAACATGTTGGGATGGTGCATTTCTTCATCCATGGTCACGGTATGGCAGACCGCACAGTTACGGTTTGAACCGATGGGAAATGGTTCGCCCTGATACTTCAACGGCTGGATATTGTCCAGGTTTTCATCGTACGGATTCACTGTCGGATATACCGCATGCGCGCTGTTGTGGCAGCCTGCACAGTGCAGCTGTCCCGACTCGTCCGTGCGGTTTCTAAACAGCTCTTCCTCACTCTCTGTCCACTTATTAAAGGTAGTATCATCCTCCGGGGCCTGGAATTCCAGGTGGCAAAACAAACAGTCCGGTTCATTGATCCAGGGCTTGCGGGGCTTGATGTCTGCAACTGTGTCTACTGCAGAGGGCTGCAGCCTGCTGATCAGGACATCTGCCCGTTTGTTGCCCCTCTCCTGTTCACTTTTGAGCAGGGACAGCCCATGGTCGGGCAGGTTGCCGTGACAGTTGGTACAGTCCAGTTCCAGGCTGTGGTGCATGCCCCGGAAGGCCCGGGTGGCTCCGTCTTCTGCTGCCGGGTGGCAGGAGGTACAGGCTGCTGCACCCTGGCTGGTCAGGAAATTCGCATGGAAACCGTGCATGGCTGCAGACATGTTCAACTGTTGCTCATTGCCGGAGTGCTGCCCGTTGCTGTCACTGTGACATTGCTGGCAAAGTACCGGCTTGCCGGCTGCAACCTGCGCAGACAGGCTGGTGCCGGATAAGCGGTCATGGACAGCCAGCACGTTTTCTGCTGTCTGCCTGGAGACCCCGGCCCGGTTTTCCACCCGCCATGGACCGGCGTGGCAGTTTCGGCAGCCCAATTCCGTGGCAACAGGGGCAACAACCGTGGTGGATGCCAGGGTATTGCCTTCACTGTCTTTTGCAGTAATGGACAAGGCCGGGTAGGGCTGATAACCGCCCTTGTCCGGATATGGGACCAGCGGCAGCAAATCAGCGGAAAAGGTGGATTCGCCTGCTTCCATGATACCGTTTAATCCTGATCCGCTTAGCCCTGTGTTGAGTTGGATTTCTTTGTTGAACAGGTTTGCACTATTCTGCCAAAAGTCAACCTGTGCTGCCGGGTCGCTGAACTCGGCAGCAATCCGATAACCCAAGGTGACCCCCTCAGTAACCACTTCCGGTGTTTCGCCACGAAGGATAAGGGTTGCATTGATCGTCACTCCCGGTGGCAGCATCATCCAACTATTTGAGCTGTCGGTCATGGATTGCATGCCCATATCGCTCCAGGCCAGCAGCACGTATTCATCTTCACTATCGTTAAAGGCTGGAATATCAACAGCAACAACAGGGATGAGTTCTACTTCCTCGCTGGACTGTCGCTGGCCATTCAGGACATGAGAAATATAATGGGCTACTGCCTTGCGCTCTTCGGCAGTGCCAGCAAATGGGGGCATGTAGGGATGGGTTTTGTCCATACCTGCCATCAGGTTTTTCAGCCCGCGTTCGGAAAAGATTGAGGACAGCTTTTTAATATCATTGAGCGGGCCATTAATGGAATGACAGGGCAGACAGAGGATATTGTACAGCTCCCGTCCGGCATCCAGTTCATTGTCCACTGTGATGTTTTTATTACGAACCCATTTTGCCTCTTTGAGCAACCCGTTCTGCTGTACTGTCGCCATGTCCTCTTTCAAAATTGAGCTGGAATACATGTAATCGCGCAGGATAAAGGGCCTTCGTCCGCCCTCACGGATGAATTCAAAACAGCCCATGTAGGCAAAGCCCAGCAGCAGCATAACCACGGCAACAGGCCGGGTAACAATGGACGGCAGCCGGACAGCGAGCAGCAGGCCACCCAGAATCAGGATCGGTGACAGGTAGAGAAAACCGGTAATAAAGAGTTTCATCTCCGGCATAATGTCGAAGATCAGGGTCTGCAACTCAGGCGGCAGGGAGGCCTTGTACCACCAGGCGGATGCCAGCAGTACTGCAAAGGGAATAAGCAGGTAGAGGGCGCAGTAACGGACAAGTTTTTTGCGCAGCGAGGCCTCTTTTATCCAGGTTGAGGTCATGAAACCGAACAGCCCGGCAATGATAATGCAGAGCGCGCTGCGGAAGAACAGAGCCGGCCAGAAGGTAGGATTGAAGAAACCGTCCCAGAAATTATGGGTCTGGATCCAGTCGCCCGGGGTGAGCATGAAATCGATGATGCCGTTGATGATAAACAGCGACATCCAGGCCGCGCCGAAATAAATCCAGCCGATTATCAGGTGGTTGCGCCGATCCATGCGGCCGTAGGTATAGTAGTAGATGAGCAGGGCAATGATCTCGATCGTGAAAAAGACCCATTCAATGGCCCAGGCAAAGACAAAGTTATGGATCAGTACAGAGGTAGCGCCGGGATTGAGCAGGGCGATGGTAAACCAGATGCCCACCCCGGTGATACCGCCGGCCACCATTGTAATAAGCAGGAAAAATCGTGTGTGTTTGCGGGCGTAGTCGAGTACGGACTGATCTTTTTCCCGGTAGGCCTTATGTTCGGTCAGTACCAGGAACAAGCCGCCGCCCACAGCAAAATGAGAGATATAGACGTGAAAAACCGCCATCATGGCGATCATCAGACCACCGCCGAATGCGTCTAATTGCCAGACAGGATAGTTCATGACTGTACCTCCCGGTTCCGGTAGGTCTGGTAGGTAATCTTCAGCATCCAGCCAATCAGCACCAGGCCGGCACCAAAGAAGAGCAGGAAGAAGATCAGGGGTGAGTAGGCAGTTGCAACCTTAAGATCAGCAAGGGAGAACCAGGGCTTGAGATAGGCAACCCGCAGGAATTC
>JAYEKB010000119.1:0-5246 GCA_034660835.1 Thermodesulfobacteriota bacterium | reverse complement strand
CCGAAGTTAACGGCCAGGGCAATGGAAAAGGGAAGTTTTTGGGATATTTCTCGAGTCAGTGGGCTGGTTTCAGCCGGGTGCTGGAAGTGACGGACAAAGGCGATGATGATGGTCCCGAGCATGACATTCATGAGCAGGATGTGAAGGAAAAAGGTGAGGAGAAGCAGAAGTTGAAACCAACCCCAGTGTACGGGAATGGCATCGGGAGTGGGGATCAGAGCAGCAGGGTCCATGGATACCTCCTTGTAGTTGAGCGCAATGAACAAAGATTATAACCACGAAATACACCAAATACACGAAAATGAAAAGCAATGGATGCCGAGAATGGTATTTATTTTCTGTAGAATCAGAAGGGTGCTTTGATATGTGACCCTGTAATTCAAGCACGAAAGTTGAGATTGTTACAAAAGGGAAAAATATTGATAAAAATACGACAGTTTGTTTGTTGGGGTTCGCAAAGCTCACCCCAATCTACGGGCTACAGATATTGGTAGATTGGGGGAGTGGGGCAGGCCAGGTTATTTCTTGAAATCCATCACTCAATAATCTCGATACATTTTTCAGGACAATAGGCAGCGGCCTGATGTACCTCATCGGTAATAACGGGTGAAACCGTCACCAGTTCCGCTTTTTCAGTCGTTTCATCCATACGGAACACATCCGGGCACATCTCTACACAGGTCGCGCAACCGCTGCATAAATAGGTATCTATTATAATTTCACTCATATTTTTCTATCTCAATTCACCGATTTTACTTACATGCAGGTACGAAAACCGTCCTTTTAACATCCGCATCCGCTCAGCGAATTCTTTGTAAAGGATGTATCCGGGGCAATCGGATAGTTGCCGTCAAAACAGGCCAGACAGAAATCCTCCCTTGGCAGGCCGGTAGCCTCCACCAGGCCGTCTAAACTTAAATAAGTCAGTGAGTCCAGCCCCAGGTGATCCCGAATACCGTCCAGGGATTTTTGCGAGGCAATAAGTTCTGTGGAGGAAGGGAAATCAATGCCGTAGTAGCAGGCATTTCTGGTGGGCGGACAGGAGACCAGCATGTGAATTTCCTTGGCGCCTACATCCCGCAGGGCGCGAACTCTGCTCCTGCCGGTGGTGCCGCGGATAATAGAATCTTCGACAATAATCACACGCTTGTCTTTAAGCAGTGAACGTACCGGGTTGAGTTTGACCCGCACGGAAAAATCACGCATGGCCTGGGATGGCTGGATAAAGGTACGGCCCACGTAATGGTTACGGATCATGCCCATTTCCAGGGGAATGCCCGAGGCCTGGGAATAGCCGATGGCTGCATAGTTGCCTGAGTCGGGAAAGGGCATGACAAAATCGGCATCAATCGGTGCTTCCTTTGCCAGGATTTCACCCATCCGTTTGCGAGTCGCATAGACGTTGCAGCCAAAAATGTCACTGTCCGGCCTGGCAAAATACACCTGCTCAAAAATACAGTAACTCTTGCGTCTGGATGGCCAGGGAAAGATAGACTCAATGCCGTTCTTGTTGAGAATCAGGACTTCACCCGGCTCCACATCCCGTACATATTCGGCGGTGATCAGGTCAAGGGCGCAGGTCTCGGAGGCCACCACATGGGCTCCATTGCTGAGACGGCCCAGGCAGAGTGGTCGGAAGCCGTTGGGGTCACGCACCGCAATCAAGGCATCCGGAGTCATGAGCAGCAGGGAATAGGCGCCGCGAATGCAGGCAAAAGATTCTTTGATTGCCTTGGCCAGTCCCAACTCCAGGGTCCGGGCCATGAGGTGAATAACGATTTCGCTGTCCATGGTGGTCTGGAAGATGGATCCTTTTTCCTCCAGAAGATTGCGCAGGTCAATGGAGTTGACCAGGTTGCCGTTATGGGCAATAGCCAACGGTACACCCCTGTGGGTAACCATGAACGGCTGAGTATTGGTAATGGATGATTCACCGGTGGTGGAGTAACGCACATGGCCCACCGCCAGATGACCCGAGAGGCGTTGCAGGTTGGTTTCGGTAAAAACCTCCGGTACCAGTCCCATGTCTTTGTGCAGCATCATTTTGCTGCCGTCACCGGCGACAATGCCTGCACTTTCCTGGCCCCGATGCTGCAAGGCGTAAAGACCGAAATAGGTCAGCTTGGCCGCATCTTCATGGCCGAAGATCCCACAGATACCGCATTCATGTGTAGGCTTTGTGTCGTGTCCGAAGTCAGGAAGATCATGTTCCATAACAGGTCCTGTAGAAAGATCTGGAGGTGGCAGGTAGAAGGTTGAAGGGGTGTTTCTTTAACTTTGTATCCTTTAACTATTCAGATAGTGCCCCAAAGTTGGCAAAACCACTACTCAGTAACTGCTCCTGAGCAATTACGTATCCTTCTTCCTTCTACCTCTTGCCTTTAACCTGAAATTACCTAAAACTGACAAGGCACAAAGAACGACTCTTTGTGCCTTGGAAATATACTATTGCATTTGTATATGAATCATTCTTTCAAACCAGATAACTGATTTTTTTTCAACAAAATATACGGAGATTTGGTAGAATAAAATTTTGTGTACTATCAGAAACTATTTTTTTTAATGAATTTAATGAACCGAATATTGCATGAATATTGAATTAACACGGACCGTTAAAGCAGCAGGTTGAGCCGCAAAACTTGGCCCGGGGGACCTGGGACAAATTATATGCGGACTTGAACTGCCCACAAGTCCTGATCTTATTGTCGGCTCGGAAACCTGCGATGATGCCGGGGTGTACCGGTTGAACGAGACCACAGCACTCATCCAGACAGTTGATTTTTTTACTCCCATAGTGGACGATCCCCATGCATTCGGCAGAATCACGGCTGCCAATGCCCTGTCCGATGTCTATGCAATGGGCGGAAAACCACTGCTGTGCATGAATATCCTGGCCTGTCCGGTCAAGAGCATGGAACACCAGGTGTTCAGGGAAATTATTAAAGGCGGGTTGGCCAAGATTAAGGAGGCCGGCGCCCTGCTGGTGGGTGGTCATTCCATTGAAGATGATGAGCTTAAATACGGGCTCTCCGTAACCGGTATTGTTCATCCTGATCATGTCCTGCTCAACTCCGGAGCATTGCCTGGAGACGTGCTGGTGCTGACCAAGCCGCTGGGTACCGGTATCTTGTCTACAGCGCTTAAGGGCGGTCTTGCCGGCCAACAAGTCGAGCAGCAGATTGTCGAAGTGATGGCAACCCTGAACCGGCTGCCGGCTGAGATTGTCGGACGCGAAGATTTTGCCGCAGATCCGGAACTAACAGCCCACAGCTGTACGGATATCACCGGCTTCGGGTTGTTAGGTCATTTGCACGAGATGGCCGAGGCCTCGGGCGTATCAATGCGTGTGCAGGCAAAAGATATCCCTGTACTGGCCGGTGCCCTGGATTTTATCAACATGGGGATCATCCCCGAAGGGGCGTATACCAACCAGAACTATTACCGCCAGTGGATTTCCTGTACAATGGATAAATCCGATCCACTTGCTATGCTTGGCTTTGACCCCCAGACCTCGGGCGGCCTGCTCTTTTCTCTGCCGCGCGCCGGTGCCGAACGGCTGCTTTCTGAGCTGTCCGGACAAGACGGTCCCGGCGGCTGGGTCATTGGTGAAGTCCTGCCCGGCGATAAAGGGCGTATTCAACTGGTGTAATGATGACGGACTCAGGACACAATTATCAAAGCCTCTGTATTTGCGTACAGACGTTGTTCCTCTTTATTCTCTTTCTTTGTTGTAGTACTGCACAGACCGCTGAACTGCCCAGGGTTTTTATTGTCCACAGCTATGAACCGGACAACTTTACCAGCAAACCCCAGGACAACGGGCTGGTCAAGGGGTTTGCCGAGCATGGCTTTGTTGATGGTGCAACGGTTACGATCGAGCGCTTTTTCATGGATACCAAGCGGACCTATACCACACCCGAGCAGGTTCAAGCCCGGGGCAGGGAGGCTTTGGCCCGGATTAGGGACCTTAAACCGGATTTGGTGATTACTGTAGACGATAACGCTGCCCGTACCGTGATGCTGTCTCTTGTGGACAGCGATGTGCCGGTGGTTTTTACAGGGATAAATGTCAAGCCGGAGGTGTACAACAGGGGAACGAAATTCATGGCCAGTCGCCAGCATCCCGGTCATAATGTCACGGGCGTCTATGAGAAGCTCTACATTGAAAAATCGGTCCAGGCAATGAAAGACATCATCCCGGATTTGAAAAAAATAATCTTTATTGTCGACAGTTCACTCACCGGCAATGCTATCAGACAGCAGATAGAGAGCGAACTCCTTGCAGGCAACAGTGGTATCCTTTACACTATTCGTCAGGTCAGCAGTTTCGATGAGTATAAGCATCTGATTCGATGGATTAATGCAGATCCGGAGACAGGAGCCTATTATCCGATGGCCATTCGTCTCGCTGCCGAGGACGGTTCCATTGTGCAAACTAGTGAGATAATGCGATGGACACTCGGCCATGTACGAAAGCCTGCCATGTCCATTAACTATCGTATCTGTAAACTGGGTTCGTTTGGAGGTGTTTCCGTTGACTTTACGGCTATGGGCAGGCAGGCGGGGCAGAAAGGTGCTCTGATTCTCAAGGGACAGCCAGCCGGCGAGATAAGTATCGAAGATGCTGCAGAATACGCTCTGGTCTTTAACATTGCCCGAGCAAAACAGCTGGGAGTGGTTATTGCGCCGGAGCTGTTAGGGGCTGCTGACCAAGTCTATGATACCATGGGATTTGCTGTTACACCACAGCCATTCCATATCCTGATCGTCCACAGTAATGAAAAAGGTCTTGGCACCGGTACGGATATTGAGAAGGAGGTGCTGGCAGAGCTTGGACGAAACGATTTTGTGGAAGGGAACAATCTGAAGATCAGCAGATTTTATATGCAGACCAGACGAACCTATAGAACCCCTGAGCAGATTTATCGGCGTGGTCAGGATGCACTGGAAAAAGTGAAGCAGCTCAAACCCGATCTGGTGATTATTCTGGAGGATGTTGCGGCAAAAGAGGTCATGCTTCCCCTGGTGGACAGTGCTTATCCAGTACTGTTTGGCGGGATCAGCCTGTCGCCTGAAAATTATAATGGTACACGCAAATTTATGACCAGCCGCATTCATCCGGGCCATAATGTGAGCGGAGTGACCGGGGAATATCAGTATGAAAAGTCCCTGCAAGCTGTGCAGCTGGCATTTCCGGAGGCAAGAAATGTGGTCTTGATAACCAACAAGGGCTCTTTCTGGCAGGA
>JAYEKB010000118.1:0-4195 GCA_034660835.1 Thermodesulfobacteriota bacterium | reverse complement strand
GTAATTATATGTGAAAAGAGTGTTTCCGGTCAAGGAAACAAGATGATATTGAAAAAAGCAAAGGGCCATTTTTTTAAAGTCATTACGACACAATGCATTTGTGAAAAAGAACTTAAGTGAATAATAAGAAGTTATTTCAGTGAGTTAATAGGCTTTAGTCAAGACAAGGCATCCATGAACTTCTTCCAAATTTTATGAACCCAGTCTTTCGGTCATTTTTTGCCATGTTGTCCATGAACATGATCATGCTTATGGGGGTGAGCTCCGCCCGTATGGGCGTGATGGTGGACATGGAGACTTGCCGTGTCACTGCACACTGCCCGTCCCTGATCCATTGTATAGAGGTCTTTGCAGGTTTCGGCCAGGAAATCCCAGTCATGGGAAATGATCATATAGGGAATATCGATCCTGTTGAGAATGTCAATCAATCTGGACCTGGTTTCAGGGTCAAGGTTGTTGGTCGGCTCATCCAACAGCATGGCTTCCGGATGCATGGACAGGATGGTGGCAAGTGACACCAGCTTTTTCTCCCCACCTGAAAGTTGATGCGTAACCCTGTCTGCCAGCTCGGTCAACTCCAGTTCATCCAGAGTATTTTTGGATATTGTCAAAGCCTCTTCCGGGCTTGCCCCCAGGTTCAACGGGCCAAAGGCAACGTCTTCAATCACAGTGGGTGAGAACAACTGATCATCCGCATCCTGAAAAACCATTCCCACGCTTCTGCGCAGTTTCCGGAAATCCTTTTCTTCAGCAAGTTGTTTGCCCCTGAACAGCAGTTTGCCGCTGGTGGGCAAATATAAACCCATGATCAAGTGGAGCAGTGTGGTCTTGCCGCTGCCGTTAGGACCGATCAGCCCGATTCGCTGCCCGTAATCCAGGGATACATCTATCTGGTCAAGAATTTTTTTTTGGGTGTTGGGAAAGGAATAAGAAATCTGTTGCAGTTGAATGAGTGGCGGAGTTGTCATTGTATGAGAAAAAGTAGATAGTTATGATGATGGCATTATTTCAAGTAAAAACAAGCCCAGCCCACCCAACAGTAAACCTGTCAGCATAAGATAATCTCTCCTGTTCATTTCCAGTTCATGCAGACTGTAGAATCTTCCTGAAAATCCGCGCAGGGCCATGGCTTGTTGTACCCGTTCCGCACGGTTCCAGCTCTTGACAAGAAGCATGCCCAGCATGTGCGCATAGGTTTTATAGGTATGCAGGTTAGTCCCGGGTCTGAAACAACGCAGTTTGGCTGCCCGCTGCAACCGTTGGTATTCCTGGTGAATAACAGCAATGTAGCGATAGGAGAAGAGAAGGAGCATACAGAGCCTCGGCGACAGATGCAGTCTTTGTAAACCATGACCGAGCCTGGCTACAGTTGATGTGGCCAGCAGGCTGATAAAGATCAGGATAATCGCATTTGCTTTGATGGTAATGAGCGCAGCCAGCAAAAGACCCGGTCTGCTGAGACCAATTCCTGCAAAATGGATTACCGGCTGGCCGCCATAGGTCAGGGGCAGCAAAAGCCAGAGCAGGATATTGAAGCTGTTGACAATGAGTAGTCTGCGCAGGACTTGTTTTGGAGACAGGCGGGCAACAATTGTCAGCAGGATTGCGATCAGCAGCCCGGCAAGAGCTGTAGTGAAGCTTTGACACAGGGCAATGACCAGGCTGAGCACTGCCGTGCTGATAATTTTGACCCTGGGATCTGCCCGGTGCAGAAACGAATTTCCCCGACTGAACTGCTCAAAGTTCATTGTGTTTTATACTCATCAAAATAGATCCAGAGTATTGCACCCAGTTCCACACCCTTGTCGGTTCCGTCAGGAGCTTTCAGGGTATAATCAGCCTCGTTTAAAGCGGCAAATCCCCACCAGCCTGACAGGGGACAGGTAAAGGTGAAGATGCCGTTGTCATCGGTCTTGATAACCTGGGTAACATGGTAATCACCGGCTGCACCGATTTTCATATCCTTATTATAGAATTCCACCTCCACCTCGGTATCTGCAACCGGCTTTCCCTTGAGCAGCACTCTTCCGGTAAAGCTGTTGCCGGCATAGTTGCCGAATGGCCGGAGCAGGGGAACGATCTCAGTAGCCAGACCAAGGGGCTGGTCCCAGCCCTGATCAGCGCCAAAGGCGGCAACCACGGTTTTGGAGTAATGAATAATGAAAACATCCTCGGCAGGTTCCCAGTACGGTTTAGGTTCCATGATAAACCAGTACACACCGGGACGTTTAATCTCTACCTCGCTCTGCCAGGCAGCATGATCCATGAGCGTAGCCTGCTGCAGAGTATCTGACAGGTCGGTCTGTGTACCGTCCATGGCCATGTACCATTTGTCCGGCTTGGCAAGATCCATGCCGATACCTTCAAAGGGATGGGAAAAGGAAAGGGTCAGTTGTACGGTTTTTTTCTGGGGGGTGACGATATGTTCAGATGGTATAACCATGCCGAAATGGGCAATTGCCTGTCCTGCAAAGCCGGTGAGGAAAAGGGTCATGAAAAATGCGGTTCGAATCTTCATCAGTAGTTACTCCTTTTTGTGCTGTTTTCGAGACTGCAGCCAGGCAAGGACGCCTGCCATGCCTAATATGTAGCCGATACCGCCCAGGATGTCCTGCAGGTCGGGGCCGTTATCCTTACCTTCAGCAAGTAAACGTTTGAGCGGGGTCAGTTTTTTTTCGAGCTCCTCGTCTATAATACGGCGCAGTAGCTGTTCATCAATCAAGACTGCGTTAGCCGTGTCGGCAGGAGGAGAGGGGCCGTTTTTTGCAACAGTTGGTGTGGATTCTTTTACATCAGCAACAATTGGTGGTGCTGTAAGGCCAAGATATTCTGCTGCAGGCAAGGGCCATTCTCCACGATGTCCTTCGCCTGCATTGACAACAAGCAGAAGATCAAGATGCCCGGCAACAGCCTTTTGGGGCACTGTAAAACTGAATTTACCCTGTTCATCAGTCCCGGTTGTGAGCAAAACAGCACGGCTTGCAGCATCCTGAACAGTGATCTCCGCGTTTTTTGGTCTCCTGTTACCGCTGAATGCGGTTTCACCATAAATTATATCTCCTTCCGGCCAGGCAAAAATGCGCAGCTTATGCGCGTTTGCCGTCAGCGGCAGAAGGATGAAAATGGAAAAAAGATACAGTATGGTTACAATGCGATATGAAAAAATCATGGCTGGTCTAAATGCAAAATTTTCGGCTGAACCCTGGCAAGAAAGGTAACCGTGAACATGGTGATAAAACCTTCGATAATCATAATCGGTACATTGGCGCCTATAATGACTTTGGCAGTGGTCAGAAAACCGGAATCAGACAGGGCCAGAGCCAGGGCCATGAGCAGTGAGGACAGAAAAATTGCCAGTGCACCTGCACCAAAGGCGGCAACAGGTCTGGTTTTCGGATTTTTCAGCCAGGGGCGGGCCAGGTAATAGCAGCACAGGGCCGGTACGGCCATGGTAACCGTGTTTACCCCAAGTACTACAAGCCCACCAAACTGGAAAAAGATCGCCTGCAGGAACAGGGCAATGAGGATGGCCGGAAAACCCGCCCAGCCAAGAATAATTCCGAGCAGACCATTTAACACCAGGTGTACGGAACCCGGTCCCAGGGGAACATGGATAAGGCTTGCCACAAAAAAAGCGGATGAGAGTAATGCCGTAGGCATAATATGCCCAAAATCAAGCTTTTTCAGGCCAATGATTGTACCCGCAACTGCAATGACGCCGCCACTAATCAGGACTGGAGCTGAAAGAATACCTTCGGAAATATGCATGATAAAGAATGGTAATACTTTTTTAAAATTCGTAACACTGACAGTTGTACTGTAACACAGGCGGGTTGTCAAGCAGGAGGATTAACAAAGAAAGGAATTGTTAGTTTTGGATAAAGAGTAGGTTCTAACCTTGGATCATAGGCAAGAATCGGATTCTGAAACAGGTGATCACCAAAAAATATTTTTCTGGAAAACAGATATAGTTATGGTTGTTGTAGTTGAGGAAGATCTACTTTTTTTTGCTTGACCAGGAAGTATTTGAGCTGCTTGACAACTTCCATGTCAAGGCGTCCTTCACGGGCATTTTCTTCAACAATAGCCAGGCTTTCGGTTCGTGACATCGCCTTGCGGTAGGGACGCTTGGTAGTAAGGGCATCATACATATCAACAACAGCCATGATACGAACGGGCAGGGAAAGCTGATCAC
>JAYEKB010000117.1:0-4197 GCA_034660835.1 Thermodesulfobacteriota bacterium | reverse complement strand
TTCCCTGGGCAAAAACAGCCATTGTCAATCTCCTGTTACGCTTGCTCTTCACCAGTGCCGAATCCCGCACTTACCGGTACGAAGATAGGGCACTGGTAAACTCTTATGGTTCGGTAGTTCGGCCCACTTCACAGTATCCCCTGTGAACTGCTACGTTCTCTTTTTCTACCTGCTTAACCAGTTGCCGATCGGCAACATAGCTTAATCATGGCAGGGTAATTGGTGTTGCAGAGATTTCGTTAATGGGATCCATGACATCAACGTAATCCTGCACCTCACCAGCCCTCTTACCAGCCAGTTCGAAAGCTATCTGGGATGCAAGAGCCTTAAATCGTCGCCGATCAAGCAAAATAAACTCATCACCAATGTGGACATGCGCCATGCGCATTCCACCATCTATGCCCTTAATATACTTAACATCGAGCCGCGGCATATCATTTGTGATTTTTTCGAGAAACCCCGGGTCCAGCAAGTTATCAACCGGTATGCGCATACCGCCGGGAAAGTTACGTGGACAGCATTTCCACTCTGGAATGCGAATTTCAATCGGCATTTTCTCCAATACCGAAGCTATCTCGTTGAATTCTTCGACCGTTCCGGTAAATTTTACTTCGGCCTGCCATATCACTTTCTTTTCCATTGTAGTACCCTCCTGTAAAAGTTATGTGCCAACACACTATTCCCTATTGAAATAGCGCATTAAATGATCGGAAAACAATTCATTTTCCGACTCAGACAAAGTGGTTAACACATACCGCGCTGCCCCAATTGCTGCTTTTTCACTTCGGCACAGCAGCGACCCTGCCAGGTCGGTATAACCTGTCATGTAATAATTGCTACAGCCGCACTGGTTCATGCAGTATGAACTCAACTCGCAGTCTCTACACTCCTGGTTACGGTTCCCTCTCCCGTCCAATACTTTCAAACGTCGGTCTTCCATGAGATCGTTCCGGACATTACCCATGCAAAACGATGAACCATCGTCTTCACCTATAAGCCGTTCACAGGGATAAATATTCCCGCTCGCAGCGAAGGCCCACTGGCTTTCTCCCATACCGCAATGATCTTCGTCCGAGCAGCCACCCTTTAGAAAGAGGAGCACTTTACTGTCAATGCAATTGATTGCTACTTCCTTTCCCTGCTGAAAACAATGCGTGTACTGTCGTGCAATTTGCGAAAATGCTTCATCAAGATACGTGTAAGATTCCCGGGACCATATCGAGCTGATATCAGGATTCAAGTGAATGGCAGGTACCCCCTGTTCTATGAAAAAAGCCACGGTTTCCGGTAATGACTTGACGGTTTCCGGACCATAAACAGCGTTTACCTGTACCGAGTGATGTTGATTCAAGACCGTGTACAGATTTGCAATGACATCCCTGAAACAGCTGGCCCCATTCGCATACGATCGATTGATATCGTGGACATCCTGCATGCCATCAATGCTGATGCACAGGTTCACCTTTTCCTTTCTGAAGAAATCAAGCATAGCCTGATCCAACACCGTTCCATTAGTCGTAATACTCAAGGTGACTGGATTAGTTATTTCCTGTTCTCGCATACGGATATGAGTTACGATTTCCTGTATCAAATCAAAACAGAGCAAGGGTTCCCCACCAAAAAAGCTGTACTCTATTTTTTCCCGAGGAGATGATCGATCAATTGCAAAATCAACAGCCATTTCAGCCGTAGCAAGTTCCATGTCATTTTGCTGTTTCTTTCCCGAATAGCAATACGGGCAGGAAAGATTACAGCGGTTTGTCAGGCTTAAGACAGCTTTCATAACAGTTCTTTTTGTACCTGATTTTTTGCAGCATCAATCATTCTCAAGTCCAAAGCAATCATTGCAGGATACACCTGTCGGTTCTACGCTACTACGACATGAACGGCTTAATACTTGACTACGTTATTGATTCAGACCGATATCAAATCACCGATGTCATCCATAATAACTTCAATTCGATAACCCTGGTTACGATACCAGCGATGGGGGTCGGCCGGATCGGGCACGCGCTGGTTATGCAGGGCAACCACATTGAACCAGTCATCAAAAACCGGTGACCCGGACGTACCGTAGTCGGTATCAGTCAGATATTGAATAAAGGTGTCTGCAACGGCCTTGACCTGATTGTCGCGAAAGGCAATCTCCTGAAACCGGCCCTGCGGGTGCTGGATAATATTGACTCGCTGGCCGTTTCTGGCCGTAGTGCCATGCCGGACATTATAAAAACCCCAGACTTCTCCTGCCCGGCTGTTCTCCTTCTGCCTGACTCGGACAACGCTATAGTCAAGCTCCGGATTTGTCTTAAACAGATCATCGGGATCACAAGTCCATTCATCTCTGGGCGCAACATCACCGTCGGCCAGCAACCGGTAGTTGAACTGCAGAACAGCTGCGGCTGCGTCCTGTTCATTTTCAAAGACATGATTGTTGGTCAGAAACAGATCCGGCCCTATTAAAAACCCGGTGGCGGCGCCATTGGGCAATTTAACCCGTGCCACACTTCGGGCAGCGTGCAGAGCGCTTTCCAGCCACCAGATCTCCTTAAAGTTTGGGGGACCAAATACCGCCTCAAAAGGCATTCCTCCGACTGCGCGCTCTGCTGTATCGTCCGCCCATATAAAGCCATCATTACTTGCTCCCGACATAATCCAATGTGATTTCATGCATTCCTCCAGATATCGTTCACATAACTTGAAAACTTCTCAGCTTTTTCAACATAGACAGTTGATCAATCGGCCGGGGGACGATGGGTAACGGTCAAATTATACCGCCCAGCCCTGTAGCCATAGACCATGACAAATGCCTTATCCTGATTTTTGGGTACATCAATGACACACGACTCATCCCCGCCAATCAGATACGGCCTGCAGTCAAACTGCCAGATCATCGGCTCCTGGCCAAAGCGCACATACAGATCAGGGTCACCTGACTCATCAAGACCGGTCATCTGTACATTCAGGATCGTATCAGGTACAACCTTAAACGGGTCGTACTGCATTTCCTTATCCCTGTCGACCGACTGATCGGTAAAAGTTTCCGTCCTCGCAGGCCCGGGAGTCGGAACTGTACCGCCACCGTCATCCGCACCGGGACACCGGCTCGGATCAAAATCAACAAATCCGGGCCCGACACCGTACAAACAGGCAATACCGGTCTTGTCCATGTCGGTCAGGGTTAATGTCCAGTCTCCGAGTCCATTACACTGCGGATAGTGCATGACTGAAAACGGGTCATAGTCAGTCAGGGGACGCCAATCGTTATCTTCATAACATTTGCCTGAATCAGGGCGGGTGTGTTCATGGCGAAACCCAAGGCTATGTCCCAGTTCATGACGGAGTATGCCGGCGAGCTGCAGCTTATCACCCGGCGCCATTGCAAATGAGCTGTCGTCAATCAGGACATTTCGATACCTGCGGGGCTCATTGGGGAAAAATGCCCGCGCCAGATAATCACCCTGATTTACCGGCCGAACGTCAAAGACAACGTTGTCGTTTGTCGGCACACAGGATCCATCTTCCGCAGCAAGATAGGTAAAATCTACATCAGCCACAACTTCCCATGCCTCTGTTGCAGCCTGCATGTCGGCAATAACCTTGTTATGACGGTCCCCGAAGGTGGTACTGATACAATAGGTGAGGTTTTTCTTCTGTTCACTATTCCAGACAGCATCAATCCCCCCAACCTGGTGCACAATCAGCTCAATATCGGTGAGCGTCTTTGGTTCTTTTTTGATCCGGTGCTCAAAAAATTCCTGCAGATGCTTTTTATTCAGGATCGGCGTGTCTCCGTTAACAATGTATTTTCCGCCTGGAAACGGTTCACGGTAGACCTGCTGTTCAAATTCCTCAAAGGTCATGGTTTTATCTTTGTCCCGCGCCGCCTTTGCCATTTCTTTGGAAAACTCCTGTGCCTGTTGATAATTCTGCATCCCTGTATCCTGCTGTGCGCACCCTGCAAGCATGGCAATCAGCAATCCGGAAATGGCACAGATACCACAAGTTTGTTTCTTCAACATCATTGACCCTCCGTGTATTGTGTTCTCTTAAACGGACATTAGGGCCTGTTCAGAAATAAGTGTCACACCTATGCATCTCTGCTTCGGGTCATATTTGTACGATTTTCAATTACAAAATCCTCAACGTAGCTATGCTACGCCTCCGGTTTTGTGCAATCAAATCGTACAAATCTAACCC